>NZ_QTLF01000016.1:0-122199 GCF_003434395.1 Bacteroides sp. AM23-12 | reverse complement strand
GCTCGGCCGAGCGGACGCTGGAAGCAGCGTTCTATGGCACCAATGCGGCACGTTCGGCTTTCTACCCTTCCATCACGTTGAGCGGAAGTGCCGGATGGACGAACTCCGTCGGGTCTATGATTCTCAATCCGGGCAAGTTCCTGGCATCGGCAGTAGGTTCGCTCACGCAGCCGCTCCTTAATAAAGGACAAGTGGTGGCTCAGTATCGCATTGCCCGTGCGCAGCAGGAAGAAGCGGCTCTCGGTTTTCAGCAAACATTGCTCAACGCCGGCAGCGAAGTGAATGATGCGCTGACTGCCTATCAGACCAGTCAGGGGAAAAGAATCTTGCTCGACAAGCAGATTGCTTCTCTACAAACAGCCGTGCGAAGTACTTCTCTGCTGATGGAACATACGAATACAACCTATCTGGAAGTACTTACCGCCCGACAGTCATTGCTCAGCGCGCAACTATCACAGACGGCCAATCATTTTACCGAAATACAAAGTTTAATTAACCTATACCGTGCTTTAGGGGGAGGACAGGAATAAAGAATATCATACTTCCTCTGTTTTTTTGATCCTAATGAAGAAGGGCTGCCGGAGAAGTGATTCTCTGACAGCCCGTTTTTCGTTAGAGGGCATTCCCGATAAGAAGTGTTATTAATTTTTGTTTCGCCCGGTCCCGCCATCGGCGCCAACGAACGGCATGATTTGTTTCATGCTCTGAAACTAAAAGTTTCATGCCTTGAAACCAACAGTTTCACACCGAGAAACCAATGGTTTCAAGCAATGAAACTATTTTGAAGTTATCGAAGCGCAGCTATGATTCTTTCGCAAGCCTGTCCGTCACCATAAGGGTTATGCGTTTCGGACATCCGCTTATACATTTCTTTATCTTGCAGCAGGGCAGTGACATTACTGACAATTGCCTCCGCATCCGTGCCGACCAGCTTCACCGTACCCGCCTCAACAGCTTCCGGACGCTCGGTCGTATCCCGCATCACCAGCACGGGTTTGCCCAATGAAGGGGCTTCTTCCTGCACACCGCCGCTATCAGTCAGCAGCAGAGTAGAATGTTGCATGGCATAAATAAAAGGCAGATAATCCAAAGGAGAGATCAGGTAGACATTGCTCAGACCGGAAAGCAGTTCATACACTGGCTTCTGCACATTAGGATTCAGATGAACGGGATAGACAATGTCCATCTCCGGGTGAAGAGCCGCCAGTTCTTTGATCGCTTTGCAGATATGCAGGAAACCATCTCCAAAGTTCTCACGACGATGTCCGGTGACGAGGATATACTCACGATCACCTACCGTGTAGCCTTTCTCCTGAAGTTCCTTCGCCATCTTTTCTTTCACACCGGCGGTGGTGGAAATGATATCGACTGCCATCAGCAGGGCATCAATCACCGTATTTCCTGTAATAAAGATTTTCTTCGCGTCTATATTCTCTTGCAGCAGATTTGCCCTTGACTGTTCTGTCGGTGCAAAGTAGTAAGTACAGATACGGTCTGTCACCTGGCGGTTCATTTCTTCCGGCCAGGGAGACAACATATTATAGGTACGCAATCCGGCTTCCACGTGTCCCACAGGTATCTGCATATAAAATGCCGCAAGGGATGCTGCCATCGAGGTAGTCGTATCTCCATGCACCAATACGGTGTCGGGACGGAAGTCCTTCAGCACTTCGCGCAGTCCGAGCAGTACTTTAGCGGTAATGTCATACAAGTCCTGATTGGGAGCCATGATATTCAGGTCATATTCGGGAGTGATACCGAACACCTCCAATACCTGATCCAACATCTGCCGGTGCTGTGCCGTAACGCAGACACGTGTCTCAAAATGTTCCGTATCTTTCTGGAGCGCCTTTACAAGCGGAGCCATCTTTATCGCTTCGGGACGGGTACCGAAAACGAGCAATATCTTTTTCATCTGCTTTATTTAATAGAGTCTATACAATCTCTTCGCAATTAAACTACATTTTATCGTCTCACGCCGCAGAAGTCCAGTTCTATCTTTCCTTCTTCTTTGGGCAATGCAAGGAAGACATCGTGGCGAACCAGCCAGACGATAATATCCGCTTTCTCGTATGCTTCCCGATAATCTGTCAGATGGAAGCTCTTATGAGTGCTTATATTAGGCTCGATAATCAGCACGTCCGCTCTCGATTCGGAGATGATGCGGGAAGCGATATATTTGGCGGGAGATTCCCGTAAGTCATCGATATTCGGTTTGAAAGCCAGTCCCATGCAGGCAACGACCGGTTCGCGCTCGTTCTGTTCCACAAACTTCTGACAGGTTTCCAATACTTTGTTCGCACACCAGTCCGCTTTGTAATCGTTCGTTTCACGGGCACGCTTAATGAGCTGCGCCTGTTCCGGATAGTCGGATACGATGAACCAAGGGTCTACCGCAATGCAGTGACCGCCTACTCCGCAGCCCGGTTGAAGGATATTCACACGCGGATGCTTGTTGGCAAGTTCGATCAGTTCCCATACATTGATTCCGGCTTTGTCGCAGATCATGGAGAGTTCGTTGGCAAAGGCGATCTGTGAGTCGCGGGAGGAATTCTCCGTCAGTTTGCACATCTCTGCCGTGCGGGCATTGGTGCCGTGCAGTTTGCCTTGTACGAAAGCGGAATAAAACTCAATGGCTTTTTCGGTGGATGCCGGATCGATGCCGCCTATCACGCGGTCGTTGTGCACCAGTTCGTATAATGTATTTCCCGGCAATACGCGTTCGGGACAATAAGCGATATGTATCTTCCCTTTCAGTTCGGGACGTTCTTTATAGATCACTTCCGCCATACGTTCGGTGGTATATACCGGAGAAGTGGATTCGATGACAAACAGGTTACCCTCCTGCAGATAAGGGATCACGGAACGGGTGGCCGCTTCCACATAGGTGATGTCCGCCCGATGGTTCTGCTTGAACGGGGTAGGCACTACGATAAAGAAAGCATCCGCCGCTTCCGGCTTGCATACAGCACGCAACTTTCCACTCTGCACTACGTCCCTGACTACCTGACCCAGTGCAGGTTCTACAATATGTATCTTTCCCTGGTTGATCGTTTCCACCACAGAAGGATTGACATCTACTCCTATGACTTCGAAACCGTGAGCGGCAGCAACGGCTGCCGTAGGAAGGCCGATATACCCTAATCCTAAAAACACAACCTTTTTCATGTTCAATATCTCCTTATTAATAAGTGTGGCAAAAGTACAAATAATATGTGACTTTGTACGGATTTTCACTGAAAACCACTACTTTTGTGCAAACATTTTGAAAGCATGAGGGTACTAATCATCAATACTTCCGAACGAATAGGTGGTGCGGCTGTCGCTGCCGGACGACTGATGGAATCGCTTAAGAACAACGGCATCAAGGCGAAAATGTTGGTACGTGACAAACAGACAGACCAAATCAGCGTCGTCGGCCTAAAGCGCAGTTGGCTACACGTATGGAAATTCATGTGGGAACGCATCGTCATCTGGAAAGCCAACCGTTTCAAGAAGAATGATCTCTTCGCCGTAGATATCGCCAATACCGGTACGGACATCACTTCGCTTCCCGAATTTCAGCAGGCAGATGTCATCCATCTGCACTGGATCAACCAAGGGATGCTGTCACTCAACACCATCCGCAAGATTCTGACTTCCGGCAAACCTGTAGTATGGACCATGCACGATATGTGGCCCTGCACCGGCATCTGCCATTATGCACGCGAATGCAGAAACTACGAACAGGAATGCCACCACTGCCCTTACATCTACGGAGGAGGAGGCAAGAAGGACTTATCTACCCGAATCTTCCGGAAGAAGAAAGAAATTTATAGTCAGGCATCCATCACGTTTGTAGGCTGTAGCCGCTGGCTGGCGGAGAAGGCCAAAGTCAGCGGACTGCTCACCGGACAAACGGTTATCAGTATCCCGAACGCCATCAACACGAATCTTTTCAAGCCTCACAATAAGCAGGAAGCCCGCAGAAAATGCAGGCTGCCACAGGAAGGGAAGCTGATTCTTTTCGGTTCTGTCAAGATAACAGACAAGCGAAAGGGAATTGACTATCTGATTGAAGCCTGCAAACTGCTGGCAGAGAAACATCCGGAATGGAAAGACTCATTGGGCGTGGTTGTTTTCGGCAACCAGTCGCAGCAGTTGCAAGACCTGATTCCTTTCCGCGTCTATCCGCTTCCTTATATTAAGAATGAGCATGAGTTGGTGGATATATACAATGCCGTAGACCTCTTCGCTATCCCTTCTCTCGAAGAGAATCTGCCGAATATGGTGATGGAAGCGATGTCCTGCGGTGTGCCCTGCGTCGGTTTCAACACCGGAGGCATACCGGAAATGATCGATCATCTGCACAACGGATACGTAGCTCAGCGCAAGTCTTCCGAAGATCTGGCCAACGGCATCCATTGGGTACTGACGGAACCCGAATATGCGGAACTTTCCGCACAAGCCTGCCGCAAAGCCATAGGCAACTATTCGGAAAGTATCATAGCGAAGAAGTACACGGACGTTTACAACAAAATAACAGGGAAATATGCATAGTGTCCATCCTACTCCCAAGTTCTCGATTATCACGGTGACCTACAATGCCGAGAAAGTACTGGAAGATACCATCCAAAGTGTTATCTCGCAGACTTACCACCACGTAGAATACATCATTGTGGACGGAGCCTCCAAAGACGGTACTCTCTCTATCATCGACAGATACCGCTCACGGATAACTACCGTCGTCAGCGAACCGGACAAAGGATTGTACGATGCCATGAACAAGGCGATCTCCCTTGCCAGCGGCGACTATCTCTGTTTCCTGAATGCGGGCGACTGCTTTCACGAAGACGACACCTTGCAGCAAATGGTGCACAGCATTCATGGGAGTGTTCTCCCCGACGTCATCTACGGGGAAACTGCGATTGTTGACAAAGACAGGCACTTTCTGCATATGCGCCGCCTTTCCACGCCCAAAAAGCTGGACTGGAAGAGTTTCAAACAAGGAATGTTAGTCTGCCATCAGGCTTTCTTTGCCAGACATACGCTGATGGAACCTTATGACTTAAACTACCGGTACTCCGCTGATTTCGACTGGTGCATCCGCATCATGAAAAAGGCGCGTACCCTGCACAATACGCACCTGACAATCATCGACTATCTGGATGAAGGAATGACTACGCAGAACCGGAAGGCTTCTCTTAAAGAACGGTTCCGCATTATGGCAAAACATTATGGATGGATAAGTACCGCAGCACATCACGCTTGGTTTGTACTGCGGTTGATTATCAAGCCGGGACAATAAACAGTGTATTTCAGACTGACTGACCCAGCCAGTCTGAAACTATAAAATATAGAATTATATCTAATTCACCTCATAAAGCATTACCTGATCCAGTATCACTCCCTCATCCAATGCCTTGATGACCAATTGATGTGATTTCCTGCCCAGAACGGGAAGTACGATTTTCCGGATTGCCTGATTACGAAGCACGTTCTCTTTCCATTCCTCGCTGCGCCCCTTCGTTTCGTACGCTATCACTTCAGGCTCGGCACCATCCAGAGAAACCGAGAAACGCAACTTATCGCCATGCACCGGATGATTGGGAAGTAACCGGATATCCACCTCTACCGAGTCCGTTTTCAGATTACCGAAAGAGAAAGTCAGCGCATCGCCTTTTCTTATCTCTGCGGCTTTGCCTTCATATCCCAAACCTTCGCAGACAATAGCGTTGCCCTTCTTTGCCTCCGCCCCATTCCATTGACAGGCTGCTTTACGGTCCGCTGTCATCGGAGCAGTAGCCGCATTTCTTTCCACACGGTTGAATACAGGGAGCTTGCGGGGTTTGAAGTCCATCATGCGATTCCATTTCCCATTCTCCAATGAGTTATAATGTTGAGTCAGTGCAGCAATGCTGTCGTAAGCGGCATCACTCTTTTCCCAGTCTTCCTTATCGTGGCGTGCCAATTGGGCGTATAACAGTTTGCGATTCATTTGTGTCGCAGCCTGTACGGGATATTTCACCAGTTCGAAGTAAGCGCTCTGTCTGTCGGCGGGTACTTTAGAAGCAGCTTTCTCTACTGTTTCCGAAAGTTCGCTGTAAGCATTCAGACGTTCGTTTATCTCTCTTTCGCTCCACGGTAAGTCTTTGACTACCCGATAGACCGGATTCTTTTCTTCCTCCCGTGTATTTCCCATAAATTCGGGTTTGCGGATATGTGCCAAGCGATAATGTTCCTGCATAACGGGGAGGATGGTCTTTGCACAGGAGGTTCCCAGTTCCCGTTCCAGCCAATGTTTCAGATGTGCGGTTACTCCTTCGGAAGATACCTTATCCAGATTCCATGCCATATCCATGAACAGTTCTATCTGATACTCGGCAGGTTTGATGTCTCCGACGTTCAGTATCCACATTTTCTGTATTCCCTGATCGTAAGCCTGCTTCATCTGTTGATAAATGAGCGATGGACTCATGGTGCTCAACCATAAATGATCGTGCGGGCGTCCCCAGTAGGAAACATGATAATAGACTCCGTTGCCGCCTTTACGGGCACGCTCTTCGGCAGTGGGGAAATGACGGATATAGCCGTAGTTATCATCACACCACATCAAGGTCACGTCTTCGGGCACTTGCAGTCCCGCATGATAAATATCGAGCACTTCCTTATAAGGAATAAAGACCTGCGGCACTTGTGTTACGTCTTTATTCACGTACTTTTCGAGCAAGCCGCGCTGGTCAACAAATACCCGGTTCAGGACGGCTTTCTGTTCTTCTACCGTCTTGGCTCCCTGCATCTTTCCATCGTGAACGCCACGCATACCCAGCGTGTAAAGTATCTCTTGTCCGGCAACTTCTTTCACACGATTTTCCCAAAACTGATAAACGGCCGGACTGTTATTCACGTAATCGTATGCTCCTTTTCCACGTATTTTCCATTCTCCGGCAGCATTGCACGCCATTGGTTCGCAGTGGGAAGCTCCCATAAAGATGCCATACTTTTTCGCTGCTTCCCGATTGCCCTTCGTCAGAAAGAAAGGCAAGGTACACTCATGCATAGCAGGCCAGTAGGTATTGGCCCGCAAACGAAGCAGCAACTCAAAAATACGTTCGTTGGTACGCGGCCCGATTTCTCCTTTCACATCCGACGGTTCGTAAGTCTTGTTACTCCAAGGCATCAGTCCCCAATCTTCATCATTAATAAAGATGCCCCGATACTCCACAGAAGGAGACTGCAACTCTCTAAACTTGCCCGAAAGACGAAATGTCTCTTTCTTCTCCGGAGTCACATCTGCCCACCATTCCCAAGGGGAAACGCCCAGCAGACGGGATATTTCAAGTATGCCGTAGGCTGTACCGTGACTGTCGCTGCCGGCTACTACTAGCTTTCCATCTTCTGAGACGGCGAGCATGAAAGCCTGCTTTTTGTTTTTTAATGCGGAAATATCGATGCCTGCCTGCTCAATCAGCTTGCTCTGTCCGATCGTTCCTACTATGATGTTTCCGGTGTTTGTGTCTATATGGGCAGTTGCCGACAATACAGTCTGAAGGTCACGGGACAACAAGTCCAGAGAAGTACGCACCACCGGTGCTTCCGAACCGCTGCAAGCTATCGCAACCGGCTGACCGGACTGCAAAACAAAATCTTTTTGTTTACCCTGAACGGACACGATCACTGCTACCCAAGCAAGGAAAGAAAATAAAATTCTATTTCTCATAAATATTACAGTTTTACAATATCAGTAATGGTCACAAAGCAATCGTCGCTGCCATAGATTCTCTTCGTTTTATCAGTCCATGTGGGGCTGATGCCCGTAACTTCAATCACCAGCGTATATTCCCCTTCAGCCAATTGGGGAGTCTTAAAACGCGTTGCATGATCATTCGCCTTACTATAGAAATCGACCAGTGAAGAATATATTTTCTCCCCTTTCTTATCAAGGATATTCATACGCGCATATCCGCTATGACAGTTCGTTTCGCCCATAACAGCCACACAAGAGCCAGTGAAAGGAATGCTCAGCGTACTTCCTTTTACATTGGAAGATATTCTTCCTTCCTCCACTTTCCAGTCAGCTTCTTTACTGAACGTTATCTTCTTTAAATCGACGGTTTTTCCTTTGCGCAGAGGATTTACGGGTTTCAACTTATCAACGTCCCAGGAAGGCCAGTATTCCGGAATAGAAAGCTTTGTTCCATCCACCTGCATAGGCATCCACACATAGGTGGCAGCCGAAGCCTGATGCGGATAAGACCAGCGATCGCCCATAAACATAGGAATCGTATCTTCGCCACACTTTAAAGGAAACACAAAAGTGGTCTGTGAATTATAGGTCAGGCTTCCTTCGGGAGCAAACAAACCTTGTCTGGTCCACGGGCCTTTGACGGAAGGGGCAGTAAAGTAGAAATTATCATTCTTCTCCCAACTGGTCAGATTGGAGAACAAGAAGAAATACGTGCCGTCCTTTTTAAACATTGCCGGAGACTCTCCGTGAGAACCACCTACTCCCGATACCACTTTTTCCTCTGCCGTACGGTAGTCCTTACTCAAACGATAGACAATTCCTCCGTGCAACAGCAGATATCCGGTACCGTCCGTGTCCTGATAAGTTCCCATATCCCAGCGGCGAATAGGCTTACCTTCATACAACAGAGGTCCGTGAAGTTTATATTCACCTGCTATAGTGCTACAGGTAGCATAACCGATATGGGGATCTTTATAGTTCATATCGTCTGCATGCATATACATCACATACTCGCCGGTAGAAGGGCATTTCATGACTTTCACACGCTCGCCTACACGATCAGGGCCAAGAATTCCGCTTGACTGCATCGGCAGTACAACACGTTCGAACTTCCAGTTCACCAAATCATCAGATGAATAACAACTGAAACCCGGAAAAGCATTGCTCTTGTCCGACTTATATTCCCCGAAAAGATAATATCTGCCATTCTCTTCCACAATGCAGGCACCGTGGGCATTGACTATCTCTCCCCTGTCGTCAAACCAGGGAATTCCGTTATTTACTACTTTTTCCGTTTTCCGGGCCATGCCCGTTCCGTAAGATACCCACAAAAGGGCAAACAATAACATCCAGTATTTCATGATATTCTTCTATAAATGCTTATAAAAAGTATAAGGCACAATTAAATTACAAATTTACGATTAACTATCTATATTCCTATGGAGAATAGTACAACAAGCATGGAATATTGTACTATTTTTCTTCAAAACAACATCCCGCAGAACAGCCACGCACTTTCCATCTCCGTCGTGCATATCATGCAGCATCTTTCATCATTGATAAAAATAAGAATATTTAATGCACAAAAATAGGGAGAAGAACGCAATGAGACGGGAGGTAAATCGGGCAGATATAGGGGGTAAATCGGGCAATAAAGTAAAAGATTGTCATGTTACGATAATTCGCAGTCTGCTAAGTCAAATAAAAGAGAACTCTCTACGGGTTCTTCTGACATATAGAAAACTTTTTACCATCAATACTAAAATCGCAGTTGAGTTTATAATAAATAGTTGCATCGTTTATTATAAACGGTCTCCCCATTTATTATAAACTCCAATACACCTTTTAAGCACGTATTTCTTGATTTTATGCAACAAAAAAGGCTGCAAACCGTATAAAAAGTTGCAGCCTCAAGCTTATCACCGGTTCACATAGATGCTGATTTGCATATGATCCCCTTTGTGTTTTGTTATAATGTTACACTATTTTTTTCGGTTCGGTTAAGATGATTGATAAGGTGCATTTCGTTTCATTTTTTAATGGGTTGTTACTTTATTGCCTGTATGACTCCTGCAAATATACAACAAAAAAATGCCTTTGTCAAGTCCTGCGGATATTTGAATAATTAAAAAGCGACAGGCAGTGCAAGTAACTGATACATCAAAGTGCGTGCCATACGCTCCTGCCCTTTGGTGTCGGGATGCAAACGGTCATAGCCGGCATCATAGAAATAAATAAGCTGTTCTTCAACCATCGGATTCATACCTGTCACTGCATTAAAGTCTATGACAGGTATTCCCCATATATTTCCTGCCTCCTTAATAGCCTGCACATAAGCATCTATATATTCTCCGCAACCATTCTGATAGCTTTCATCCGGCTGGACATTCTTATCGCCGAAGTTAGCCAACGAACGATGCAAAGGAGTCAGCAGAACGATCTGCTTATCCGGGAAAAGTTTCTTCAGTTGAGTGATTCCTATATTAATACGACCTCTATAAGTGTCTTGAGTCATGACAGGCGTACGCTTTTTCCGCGTCACCATCTTCTTCATCTCACCGTGAGCAGACAGCACTTGCTCTTCTTGTTCCGTAAACCACTCACCGATAGGCACACTACTATTATAATCGTTTGTCCCCATAAAAACCAGGATAGCATCGACTTCTCCGCCATGTTCTTTCTTCAGCTTTTCCGCCTGACGGGGTACATCATCCCACTGCCTTCCACTAATGCCGTAAACAAAAGGAGTGATCCCCAGCCATTCTTTCAGAAAGTCCCAGTACTTCTTTATATTATCACCGTAGCAATTCGGGTCTGTGATGGAATCTCCGATGTATCCTACTTTCTTGCCTTGCCAGGGATGCTGAATACAACCTTGTTTATTTTCAGAAAAGTCTTTTGTTACAGATGCTTGCTCTTGTCCATACGCCAAACAAGAGGAGAGAAACAAAACTGTGCATATGATCAGAAACCTGTTTTTCATTGTTTTATTCTATTAATAATGAGGTACTCGTATTCAAGTATGGAAATGCAGCCTCAAAAATAGACAGTTTAAGCGAAAGTAGCAAGAATAAAAACAAGAAGATAAAGATAGTATCTTCTTCCCCCGTTTGCAGGGCAACTATAATCTGATTGCAGGACATATATAGCCAATGTGCAGGGTAACTATCTCCTGCACGTTGGACATATATGTCCTGCACGCTGGGCATATATGCCCTATAAATACTTCATATATCTAATACACAGACTTATTTTGTGTACATCTTCAATCGGATATATCCTTCCTTCGACTGATTTTTCAATGCAATCCCGATACGTGTATATGCCGGAGAGTTCACTTCAATCGTTTCGGAAGTAAACGCCACTTTACCGGATGCCTCAATAGCTACAATCATCTGTTCGGAATCAGTAGCCAGCAGAAGATGTGTATCGTCCAGGATTTTCCAGTCGGCTCGTGTCGTTATGGCTGTTTCGAATCGGATCGGTGTTTTCGCTGTAAATTCATCGCCAACTGTAAAGTTGCCTTCACCCTGGCGGTCGTAAACGAAAGTACGAATGAGCTTATCCAAATTGGGGGTGGAATAGGCAGAGGTATAGTCAATACTGAATACATCTTTTTCGTTCGTAAATTCTTTCTGTAGCACAACGCCTTTCGCTTTGCCACCCGAGGACTGTGTTCGTCCGTCTACTACAGGAACCGGATGACCGAATGATCCTTTTATCTTATATTTCTGAGGAGCGTCTCCGTTAAAGTAATCACCGGGATAGGAGTTCGGACCACCCTGATCGCCAACCATCGTTTCACTTCCCAAAGCTACGGCATAAGAACCGACATCATTGTGGTTATGATTCTCCGCATTGGTTCCGCCCTTGGCTGATATGGCCAGACGACAGGAAGTTCCACCGGCAGGACGAGCAATCAAAATACCTGCCTGCTCATAATAAGCGCGCAAAGCATCCGACTCTTCCTGCAATACCTGACGGATTCCGTCTGTCATTCCAACCTTTGCAACCTGACTTGTGAAAAGTTCGAGAAGGTGAAGGGACAAGTTGTTTCCTTTGGGTAAAACAGGCTGTTCTTCTGCAGAAGTAATACCCAGCGCCCGGTCGCAGTAACTGAGAATAAACTTGTCCGGCGACAACCCGATGCGACAATCCGAATAGGCGGGGCACACTCCTTCATTCATCTGTATCTTCTTCCCATACCGGGCGATACGGACAAACTTGGGAGTCTGAAAGAAGTCGATCTTTCCCTGCGTTGCCCGGTATACTTCTTCACGCAACAGAATGTAGGCACAGAAACCATAATTATAATAACCTACACCTTCACTACAGTAGCCGTCGTCAGCGTACCCCTTCATTCCATACACGTTATACTTTTCGGCTGCCGCAACAAAGTAAGCACGTTCCTCCTTATCGGGCAACAAGGCAAGAGCCGCACCGGTAACACCCGCCAGACACACAGAGTTCCAGTTATTGGTAGCGGTGAACCACCAAAATGGTTTTGTCTCTTCCAGACAACGGTAGACCGGACGGAAAACCTTCTCACGGAAAGCACACTGCACCCGTGCCCTTACCTCCGGCGACAGACGATCGTCCAGCATGGTAACACACTGAGCAATACCGTTTCCGGCAGTAGCAACCACCAAGTCTACATAATAATCCGTTCCTTTATAATTCTTCAGACCGCGGTCGTGGGCAGGAATAGACCAAGGCTTCTGACTGCAAAGAGCCACCAGAGCTTTTTCGATGGCAGGGACATAACGCCTCTTATTTTCAAGGCATTCAGCCAAAGTCAGCCTGTACAGATATTGATAACGGGCATTCATCATATTCTCTCCGGGCAAACGAACATTCGTCTTATTCAGATGCAAGTACAATGAATCGACAAAAGGGGGCATCCCCTGCTTTAACAAAGCAGGAGCTTCCTTTTCCAGAAGTTGTTTAGCGTCGTCACTCTCTTTTATCTTATTCCAGAAAGTTCGGTCTTTATAAGACCTTCCTATCCCCTGCGGTCGATCGGGAAGCATAGCTGCAATTTCCTGAATACGGTTCTGCGGGATAGTAGCATTCTGTTTCGGAGCGTCTTCTGCCATACGATACATTTCCGTTCCGGCAAGCAGGAAAGCACCCGGTCCGTATACTTCTGTCATATTGCGGGTCACTTTCTTTGGGTCGGCACCGATAGGTTGTACATATCCTAGTTTACCGTCTTCTTCTACCGCAGAAAGCAGTGCTTTCCATCCTTTCTCTACTACAGGCAGGAACTTTTCCTTTGGTAAAAGTCCCTCGTTCAGTCCATAGGCAAGGGCATATACGAAGAAACCGCTACAGCTTGTTTCGGGTGATGGATAAGCGTCCGGATCGAGCAGACTTGCACGCCAGAACCCGTCGCTGCTCTGTAAATTAGCGATGCGGTAACAGAGTTTCTGAAACAGTTCCTGATAGAACGGACGATATTTGCTCTTGGCAGGCAGTTCACGTAGCATTTCTACCAGTCCGCCAAGCACCCAGCCATTGCCCCGTCCCCAAAAGACTTTGGCACCATTACTCTCTTTCATATCAAAATAACGGTGGTCACGGTAGAAGAGATTTTCTTCTTTATCGAACAGGAACTCGTAAGTCGCTTTGTACTCTTTATCCATAAAGCGAATGAATTTCTTATCACCAGTGATATTATAGAGTTTCAGATAAACGGGGGGTGCCATGAAAAGAGCATCACACCAAGTCCAGTGTTCTAATGTCGTGGCATCTCCGTAAGTCAACTGAAACGAACCCGAAGGAGGATTGGCGACCACCCACTCCGTACGCGCCAGAGTAGGAACAATCATGTCCTTTTGCTTGTACTTTTCGTACAGATACAGATAGGTTTGAGCAATACAAATATCATCTGCATGATACATCCGTTTATCTACCTGCCAATAGTTACGACTTCCCAGGCGGGTCAGCCATTTATAATAGAAGTCATCCTGATCGTCCTTCTCGGCGATCTCTGCCCAATAAGCAAGTCCCAGGAAAAAGGTGGCATTCACCCAGTTGAGATCACCATAAACAGCTCTGTTGTAATGACCGATCTGCCAATCGGCTACCCTACGCATCGATTGCTTCACTTCGAGTTTAGTAAACGATTGTGCATGTGTCGTGCATAAATAAGCTATGCTTAGAAAAAGAATCAAAAGTAATTTCTTCATAATATATTTTTTAATTTATATGCTTTGGATGCACCGGCATAGATACCGGTATTTCTAAAATCACATAAAACAGTCTTTCGCTCGCTGGATATTTCAGGAATCAGCAATTCAACTTTAATACAAGATTGTGTCTGCCCAGGATCAGCAATATGCAGTTCGGCATTGCCACTGTGTCCATCCTTAATCATCAATGCACAGGCTTTATCCACACTTACAGAAAGCTCTCCGTTACGGAATGTACTCTCTTTATAAAATACCATTTGCCATATTCCTAATTTCGTATGCCTCACTATCTGCATAGAATCCGTATTCGCCAGAATTTCGACGGGACTCTTCCTGTAGTTATTCATCTTGCGGGCAGAATGAATCCCAGGCACCACGATATAGGCATAGGTAGCATTCCGGGGATTACAACCATGATTAAATCCCAAAGTAAAGACCTCTTGCTGCTGCTCATTTTTAGATTCAGTATGATTAATGCTGTACCACGATCCCGTCTGTATCTTCTTGCTCAAAAAGAGATTTCCGCCGGCGGGAAAGACATAACCAATTCCATTGTGCAATACCCATTCGGGAGAATCATAGACGAAATCTCCTTCTTTCACCATCGACTGCTTCTTACTTTGTGACAATATGACCTCCTTTTTCGAAAGCAAACATTGATTGATAGTAGTACATACCGGTACACCGGCTGTCGAATTAACCCCCGCTCCCAAACAAATGATTTCATCATCGAAAAAGAACCAGGACTTTTTAGCTGCGGTATTTATATCAGCATAGGTATCAAAATATGAATAAACAGATACGCCATAAAGACTATCAGAGACTCCTCCTGCAAATACGGAAGTTCCCTTCGTTTGCCAATCAATTACAGTTCGTGGAATGGTATCCAGTTGAGGAGCAGTCACTCCAGGAATACGATTCCAGTTCCATACCGGAAAGATGCGGGCGTACTCGTCCCCTTCGGTCACGATGTTTGTACATCCGTCGGACATAAAATAGGTTTTCAGATTTTCACCATTCCCATATTCGCATCGCATGGTACGATTGGAAACCATACGAACGTCAAATGTATAGTGGGGACGGACATGAAGAGCATAGTCTCCTCTGAAATAATGAGTGTGTAACGGCTTTATTCCATAGTTGGCGGACTTCTTGCCTTCCAATCTGGCTATAATCGCATTGTATTCATCAATATGTGCCGGGTCGAGCTCCAGCATTCGTTTGGCAAACAAGGCGGCATGACTCTTTTGGGTAGCATTATTACGGCTCACTCCTCTTCCCAATACATCGAAAAGCATGTATTGTCCACGTATAACCTGATAATAAGTGCCGCACATAAAATGCCTCAGAAATTGTATTCTCTCATCATCCAATGCATATTTCGTTCCTTTAGTATATAGAGCTACCTGTGTTACTCCTTTCAGTATTTCGTCTCCATAACCACCGATATAAAGCTGCACGCCATGCTGAAAATAGCTGTTGTCATGCTGAAATCCTTCTTTCACAGTATATGATAGAGGACTATAAACATTCTCAACAGCCGTTTTCAAGTCAACATCATTCTTCTGAAGGCAAGCTCTATAAATCCAATGTAAAGCAATATCCGTCCGGTTGGCTCCAGTCCATCTGGCAGGATGTCCGCCGTCCTTCCGCATACGTTGCAAGACCTTTGTCTCCAATACTTCCGGAATCTGCCTTTTACCAACACGCATCTGAATAAGCAGAATACCGAGTTTCTGCGGCTCAGCAATCTGATTATACCACCAGTTATTACAATGTGGATTACGATGCTGCCAATACTCCAAGCCCTTTACTATCTTATGATACAAATCTTCATTCTGATAATAGGAATTCTTTGGATGAGTATAAGCAAATACAAAGTCATACAACCGATCCACATGAATAAGTGGCATCCAGTTAGTACGATCCCGGCGGGCATAATCTATATCTATAAAACATCCTTGGACGTCATCATACAGCTCCAGAGCTTTATCAATATTCGGATTTTCTGCAACCCCATCCCGAATCTTCTTCATTAGAATATCAAAATCATCATTCTGCAAGCCAGACGTACAAATAGAGGGGCAAGGTAAAACCAAATCCCAAGGACTCCATGCCAGCAATAATAGAATTATGATTTTATAATGTATCATTTTCATATATGCATGTTTATCATTTGGAGAATAAGGGGGTATGTCAAAAGTAACTAAATTCCCTTCTTGAAGGAGGAGAGCTTAGTTACTTTTGACACACCTTCTCATCCTTAAAATACAATCAGGCCGACCACTCAGGCTACTTCGTATATTTAACAGGTTTCGACCAGATTTTATCCAATACGTTTTCCTGCGGAGCATACAAGGTTTCCATTATAAAAGAATCGCCTGTAAAATCTTCTAAAACGTCCTGTCCTTCCTTATTATAATAAGAAATTTTTGTTGTTTCTTCTCCTCCCTTGTTCCAAGTTAGCCTGGATGCCACTAATGTGCTGTCCAGCAACATGGAATATTTGATGACCAGATTACCACTCTGCATACTCTTAGAAACAATGGAACGATTTAACAGATAGCTCTGGTACTGTGTCCCATAAATGGTTCCTGTAAAGTCTGTAGCCAATGATTTATTCAACTCATCATCTTCCAGCCAGGCGGAAAAAATGATAGACCCCTCCCGCATATTCTCTAAAAGAATATCCGTCCTCTTATTTTTGGCCAACTCATATCTGACAGTATCACTTTGATTCAATGCAAGAGCAATCTTTGTAGATCTCCCGTCTTTCACTATCGGAAATGAAATCAACACTCTTTCCCACCCATTACGCACGGTTATTGAATCTTTCGATAATCGTGTAAGATACATGATTGGACCATCCTTAACAAAGTCCTTATAAGTCGCATCCATTGACTCGCAAGATATAATGGAACAAAATATCAAGATGCTGACTGATATAAATATAAATTTCTTCATAATATTTGTCTTTTATATAGCAATTACTGTATTATTTTATCCTCCGGTGTTCCAAAGAAAGTAAGTTCTGCCACATTGATACGAGATGTTCCTACATTATAATTCTTGATACAAACAAACGTCACATATCTATATGCATCCAGATCTACGGAAAATTCGAGTTCATTGCCGTCTCTTGCCAGTTCCTTATCAGCATCAGTTAACGGGACAATAGCCGCCGGAATAACAGAACCGTCGGCTCTGGGCAATACTCCTTGATATAACCGTACCCATCCTTCATCATTTTCCGGATCAAACTTGGTTACATTATTATCATTTCGTCCCCAAATTTCTATTTCTTTCGGATACAGACCGTCAAATATAGATGAATAATCAGTTCCATTCCTTCTTCCATAGACAATCATACGGCTGAGCTTAAACTTCTTCCCTAAGTCCAGTGTCACCGAACTCGGCTTGGTAAAATCATATCCCGCTGTTGTGAGGGTCATGAAAGTATTATTGCTTCCAATAATTCCGTCATACAGATTCTTTGGGGTATTAGCATTCGGTGCCAGATAACCTTTGTATTCGCCAATAGCCAAGTATCCCATTTTTTTCTTATCTACTTCCTCTTCATAATATGGAGTCAGAGATATCTCCTTACTTTCAGAAAGATGTCCCCACCTATCCTTCACCACCACACTAAATTCTGAAGGAACGGCTTCCATACCACGTATGGGCTCATTAATCTCTTGCTTTTTGGTATATAAAGCTCCAGCTTCCGTCCATTTTCCTGTAGCATCCTTCCGGTACACATAAAAAGTAAGAGTCTCATTGCTGGTGTTGGATGTCTTTATCCGGATACCGGCAAAATCCGGTTTTATTTCCATCTCCTTATAAGCAGTGATATAAGGTGGCTCTTCCGGATTTATTTTTACTTCCAGAGGTTCAGAATAGGCTTCACCCGGACTTACAGAATACAACTTCACATTATATTCACCAGCTTTTTCAAATCCTTCCACCACTACAGAGTCGGCAAAATACGAAGCATTGGTCGAACGTTCTCCTATCTCTGTCATATATACAGCCTTCATATAAAGAAAATTCTTATCACTGGGCTGTGTAAAATAGATTATAGACTTTCCCGGCAGATTTTTGACACCATTCAATACTACCTGTTCAGGCGGAGTCGTACTTCCATGGGGAGAATTCATATCACTATCGTTATCGCAAGCACTAGGCAGCAATGTGATGGCTAGTACTAAAAGGCTACTGTATATTATCTTTTTCATAAATCAAATGTCACTTTAATTACTTACCAACCATAATTTTGAACTAAGTTAGGATCTTTTCTCAACTCACCGATATCAATAGGCCAGAAATACATTTTGGGAGTAAAATCCCGGACAAGCACTAAGTTCTCACTATAATAATCTACATCAGTTTCTCCATAACGGACTTTCCAACCGGTCAATGGCTGTGTCAATTCTGTTGTCGCAGTTTTCCACCGACGGACATCCCAAAAATAATGTCCTTCAAATGCTAACTCAATACGACGCTCCTGCATGATGATTTGTCGTAGACCAGTCTGAGTAGCATACTTGCTGTTTCCTACATATTGGTCCCAACTTTCTTTTACGCCTTGAAGTCCCGAACGTTCTCTCACCATATCGATCCATGGCAATACCGTAGCATAATCCTCTCCTTTTTCATTTAAAGCTTCGGCATACATCAAATACAAATCAGCCATACGGATAACAGGGAACGGATAAGTGACCGATGTAAATCCGGAAGCCGCATCGGACATGACCGTCTTGTAGTTAACCACTTTCTTAGGCCAAATACCAGTCAGGTTCTGAGAGTGATCTGCCGGAATGGGAGACACATTTCCTCCTTTACGCGCATTCACCGAATACAAGCCCGAAAGTCCCGTCTTTCCTTGTCCGAACCAAATACCGCCGTCAAAGCCTAAGCTGGCATAATATCTGTGTTCACGTTCCAGATTCAATTTGACTGTTCCCGTTTTATAATTCAGCATAATAGTATTCTCATATCCGGGCTCAGCTTCCACCGGCGTGGGAGCCTGCACTTCAAATCTATTAGCATAATCCCATGTCTTATCTTCTTCTATAGGAACCCCATGTTTAGTATAAAATGAGTTAGTCAGTCCAAGAGAAACACCCAGATTGGTTCTGTTCGTAGCATTCTTAGCATTTCTGCCGGGAACCAAGTCACGCGGCATTGCCTGTATCTGATAGTTGTCATAAGAACCCGAACCGACCCATGACTGAGAGTTTGCCCATACCACTTCTTTGTTCCACTTCTCAGTGACAGCACCTCGCAGATTCATCATCAGCTTGTCGGACTCTGTCATGACCACAGTGGGATCATCAAAATAATATAAACCGAATCCCAAATCTTCGAGATAAGTAATGGCTTCTTTACACGCTTCGGCAGCCTTTACCCATTTCTGCTTCTTCTCCTCTTCCGTTTTTACCGGATTAAAGATTTTCACACCTCTATTATCTGCAATTACCTCATAATCCATATTTCCATTGAACAATGGACTTGCAGCGGTTACCAGAACTTTCGCTTTCAATGCTTTAGCCATACCTACGGTCACTCGTCCCAGTTCTTCAGCTTCATTCTCTATTTTAGCCGGAACATCCGGATTAGCAATCACCTTGTCCAAAGTTTCTGTCACATAATTGAAACAACTGTCCAATGTCTCCCGATAAGGATGCATTTCCTCCGTACTACTACTTACCGGAACATATCGGTCCATAATAGGAATCGGTCCATACATCCTGATCAGATAGAAATGATAATAAGCTTTCAAAAATTCCACTTCACCGATCCATCTGTTTTTCTCGCTATCATCCATATCCGGTGTAGTATGTATATTCTCAATCAGAATATTACAATAAGCAATTCCCTCATATAAATGCCCCCATTGAGCACAATATGGTGAATCGGACTTTTGCAATCCTTGGGCTATATACCAGGCGCTGGTTCCCAAATAGCTCCGGAAAACATCGGAAATACAAAAATCACCGGCACCAAGCAAAGCTACATTATTTTTGAGACTTCCGTCACTAGGCATATACCTGTAGCAAGTGAACAAGACTTTTTCCGCTTCTTTTCTCAAGGCGAAAGCATGGTCTTCAATGGTCGGTATGTTATCCGGGACGATATTCAGTTCACATGATGTCAATATAAACACCGACAAACATGACAATATACATATTTTGATTTTTTTCATAACCATTCTTTTTAGAAACTTACATTTACACCAATATTGAATACACGTTGTAACGGATAATTAAGACCATTACCTGCCAATTCCACATCCCAATCCTTGAACTTACTCAAAACAAAAAGATTGGTAGAAGACATATAGAGCCTCAGATTGGACATACCCCACTTGCTCACAATTTTTTGAGGTACTGTATATCCCAGTTCAACCAATTTCAGTCGTAAGAAGGAACCGTCTCTCATGAACCATGTACTCAGCTCTTTATTGTTAGCAACAGAAGTGGTTGACAATCTGGGCCATGTTGCATAACGATTTCGGTTACTTTCCGACCAATAGCTATTTGCAATAAATTTCACTAGTTGATTATTAGTTTTCTGCTTCATATCCGGATCTTTAAAGAATGGAGACATCTTATCATAATCAATCCAGAAAGAAGACTGCGCCGAGCCGTGGAACTGGAAATTGATGTCAAAACCTTTATAGCTAAATGTTGATCCAAAGCCATAGTTGATTTCCGGACTAGTCGGATGTCCAATAGGAACTTGATCCAATGAATTAATTACTCCATCTCCATTCATATCCCGGTATTTGATATCTCCGGCTTTATAATCACCAAACTGTACAGGAGAGTTGGCCACTTCCGCATCGTCTATAAATAGCCCTTCCGCAATGTATCCCCACTTCTGGTTGGGCGAGTAGCCTATTTTGTATTTCCACCATTCCTTATCATACGTGTTATCTTCATATTTCAGATATTCACTATGCGCATAGGTTAAGTTTCCGCGTACTATCAAAAAAGCGTTTTTGTTAAGGTTCTTTTGATACTTTAAATCAAGATCCACACCGTGTCCTTTGGTCTCGCCAATGTTAGCATATACGTCTGCCTGATATCCCATTACGCTTGGAATACTGGCTCTTTTCTGTAATATGTCAGTACGATGTTCTGTGAAATATTCAGCTATCAGGTCAAATCCGTAGAAAGAAGCTTCCAATGCGAAATTAGCTTTACGGGATTTTTCCCATCCAATGGCAGGATTAGCATAACGTGAAACATTTACGCCCGGTCTGCTATATTTGTTTTCATACCCGAAAGATGCTCCACCTGCATTCATATTCACATTAGACAGATATAAGAAACGTTCATCGACTCTGCCAATCTTATCATTTCCCACCAAACCGTATGAGGCTCTTAGTTTCAATTTCGTAATTTTTGAACTGAGCGGTTGGAAGAATGGTTCGTTCGAAATCATCCAGCCACCACCGACGGACGGAAAGAATCCCCATCTGTGTTTCTTATCAAAGCGTTCGGAAGCATTGTATCCAAAATTGAACTCCGTGAAATAGCGGTCACTATAGGCATAAGTAAAACGTCCCGACACACCCATATTTCTTGAAGGCAAGCTCTCCTGCAAAGTTTTGTAGTTTGGATTCTTACTGTCAATATACTGAGTAACGATAAGACCACCTACGGAATGATCACCGAAAGTCTGATTATAACTGGTTCTCGTTTCGATTGTCATTACATTGTTGACAGTCTTGTCACCGGGACTAAAATCAAGGTATTCCGTTCCGGAGTCAGGATTGATGTTTTCGATAGAATATTTCTCTGTCATGAAATCATAAGAACTTAAAGCATAGTAATATGGCTTATATTGTCTGGTCTGACCGTAATATGATTTACGAGAAACGTTGAAGAAACCTTCAAATTTCAAACCTTTAGTGATAAAGTTCAAGTCCTGCGTAACACCTAATGTAGCAAGAAGAGTCGTATTCTCATATTCCTTATATCCTTTTACCATTTCAGCATACGGGTTAAGATAACTTCCGTCATCGCTGTTTCCAAAAAGAATGTGTTTGATATATTTATGTTGTTCATCGGTAGGATATACAGCGGGAAAAAGTACAGGATTAGACTTCATTACCATCTTATAAATATCCGATCCCGAATAAATAGGACCTTCATAAGTGTCAAAGATTCCACTTAAGTTTACTCTTACCTGGGTCGTTTTTGTCACATTGATGTTGACATTAGCCCTCATCTGATAAGTCTGAAGATTGATATTGTTGTTGAAGTTGTTCTTGCCGTCTACGTTGAGCAAACCCTGGTCTTTGGTATATCGCAGAGACACGTAATACGTAGCCGAATTTCCTCCGCCACTGATGCTCATGTTGGCTCTTCCATTCCAGGTCGAGTTCTTCATTAGTTGCCTTCTCCAGTCATTTGTAGGATAAATGATAGAACCAGATCCCGGAACGGTTCTGTCTATTTTATCATCACTATACATGACAGGGGCGGAAGGATCACGTGTTAAGATGGCTTCATTATGCAATTTCATGTAAGTGACAGGGTCTGCCAACTCAATATTACTGGTCGGACGAGAATTACTTCCCTCTATTCTTACATCAAACTTAGTTTTTCCTCTCTCTCCCTCTTTTGTCTTTACTAGAACGACGCCATTAGCTCCTCTCGAACCGTAAAGGGCCGTTGCCATGGCATCTTTCATGATTGAAAAACTTTCGATATCATCGGGATTCAAACGCCCTAAGTCCGTACTTGTAGATTCAATGTTATCAATCAGAATCAAAGGACTGGTGTTAAATCCGAAAGATGCGATACCACGTACAAAAAAGCTAGCATCGTCCGCACCCGGCTCTCCTGATGTCTGATAAGAAATAATACCGGCTACCTGACCTGCCAATGCAGTTGTCATATTACTGCTCGGCACTCTCAGGCTCTTTGGCGAAAGTGTAGTGATAGAACCAATCACACTCTCCTTCTTTTGTGTTCCGAATGCCACAATTTCCACCGCATCCAGTTCATTTACGTTTTGTGAGAGTTGGATGGTAACGTTTGTTTTCCCTTTCAGTGGAAATTCTTGTGTGTTATATCCAATAAAGCTGACTACCAGCACATCCTTTTGAGGAGAAGCCATCAAAATAAACTTACCATCCAGATCTGTGACAGTTCCACTGGTGGGATTACTTTTAAGAGTAACATTCGCTCCAGGTATTCCTTCACCGCTCTCATCAAAGACCTGCCCGGTAATCTTAACTTTTGCATCACTTTGCTGCTGACTCTTTTCATCACCAGTCATTTTCTGTTGCCCATCTTGCGAATATGCTCCTATCGCGACAAAGCAAGCTAGCAGAAACAAATAAAACTTTTCAATTTTCATAAATTATTAGATTAGTTAATGATAAATACTTGTTTTCCATTTAAAAGAGATTCTTTCTCATTTCATTCATAGGCTTTTATATTTTAGATTCAACATTTTTCAGATTACATACAGAAACGTCTCCGATTACCAACCTGCGTGCTCTTCTTTGTTTTCACTCCAATCGGCACTTCGCTTCTTTTCGCCGGTATAGTTCCATTCAATCTCGTCAGTGTATTCTTTTCCATTATATGTTGCAACGGTTTTAATTGTATTCTTACCTTGTTCCAAGGTTACATCAGCCAAGACATAGTGCACATCCGTGTAGCCTTGGCGTATACCCGTCAGTTCTTTTCCATTAAGATACACTTGCGGTGTACCTATGTTAGAATAAACAGTGACAGAAGTATGTTTTCGTTCGCGGTCGATGTTGCGACGCTGGGTCAGGTAGAGTACGGGATCTTTGCTCCAGTTAGCTTTATACCAGTAATAGGAGTCCTTTTTGATTTTCCGGTCAAAAGTGATCAACCCCTTCAAGTTACGGGCAGGTACACCGCCACGGCTCCACATCGGTACACCAAAGTCAAACATATTCCAAAGATAAGAAGCGATGATATAGGGATGCTTTGCAATGACACTCCATTGGTATTCATGCGTCTTGGTCTGAAAAGTTTCCGGATAGAAAGACTTTCCCCAGTTCAGAGCATCACCCAGATATTCTGTCTGATGGTCCAGATTTGCATCAGCACCATATTCCGTCAACATCAGTTTCTGCCACGGGTATTTCTCCTCCAGCCCTTTTACCCAAGGCTCGATATCCTGCAACTTTTTCTCATACCATCCGAAGTAGCGGTTCATTCCCTGAATATCCGCATTTTGATTGACCGGATGCTCTGCATGGCCATAACCATTTACAGATACAGTGTAGCGGTCAGGATCCTCTGTCTTGGCCAGATTATGCAGAGTCTGTGTCAGTCCTGCCGTATATTCGTGGGGCTGGTATACTTCATTGTGCAATCCCCATACATAAATGGAAGGGTGATTGAAACTTTGACGAATCAGTTCACGAAGCTGAGACTGTGCATTTTCGGCTTCATATCCTGTCACCCGATTCACAAAAGGAATCTCTGCCCAGATGACCAATCCCAAAGAATCGCAACGGGAATACAGGTAATCCGACTGTTGATAGTGGGCGAAACGGACAGTAGTCGCTCCGATATCCATAATCTGAGCCAAGTCGAAATCATGTTCTTTGTTGGTAAGCGCACTACCCAATCCCCACCAATCCTGATGACGGGTTACCCCATACATCGGGTATTTCTCACCATTCAAGTAGAAACCTTTGCCTGGCACAATCTCATATCTACGAACACCCAATGGCTGTACCACCTCATCAATTACTTTTCCGTCCGCCAGTAAGCGGGAAATAACCTTATATAAATAAGGGTCCTTACGTCCCTGCCACAGATGCGGTTTATTCAGTTTGAAGGTAGAAATGTAAGTCTGTGTTCCCTGCGGAGTGAGTACCAAAGGAAGGCGATGGGAAGTGACCTTCTTGCCATTCTGCGTATAAATGGTATTTTCGAGTACCAAGTCAGCAGGAGTAAGACTTCCATTGTCCAGCTTCACTTTCACTGTGATATCGGCAGAGCGTTTCGATACATTCCTTTGAGTAATATATACACCCGGAGAGGCACAATCGGTAACTGTAATGTTATTCTGTTCAGTAATAATCAGCCATACCGGACGATAGATACCTCCGTAAACCCCAAAAAGATTGTGATTTACCGGAATCACATCAGAACGTGAAGCATTATCCGCCTTTACCATTATCTCATTCTCAGCTCCCAGTTTCAATGCGGTTCCAATTTCAAAAGCAAAGGCGCTGTATGCTCCCCGGTGCATTCCGACAAGTTTACCGTTGACATACACTTCTGTGTTGGCGCCCACACCTTCAAAGCGAAGAAATACACGCTTCCCTTTCAACTCATTGCCAAAGAATTGTGTTTTCCTGTAATAACCAACTCCTTCATAGAAAGCATCAGCTTTTACCTGCATATCTTTAGCGTTCCAGGTATGAGGCAAGTTTACAGTTTCCCAGTCCGCATTCCATTGAGCAGCGACCTTCACCGGGTCCTGTGAAAAAGGCCCGCGTTTGAATAGCCATCCTTCATTGAAAGAGGTCACTTCCCGGGCAGAGAGTGAAAGAATCTGCCCGATAAGCGCTGATAAAATGAGTATATATTTAAACTTCATAGAATCGTTTCTTTATCATTTATGTTAAAGCATCTCGATAAATACTTTTTGTTCCTTTAGCTGCACGAACTTTAAGCTGAATTACATAAGGTTCACCCGGATTCTTTTTAGGAACAGATACGTTATATTCATTGCGGGTTGTCTCAACAACAGTGATATCTTCACCGGTAGTCAGCAAAGTGGCTTTTTCTACTGTAATGCCTTTCGGAGTCTTTACAATCAACCGTTCACTATAAGGCTGATTGAATACTACCATATAAACTTCATCGTTTTTACCACGTGTATAATATCCCCAGTCTTGTTTTTCAAATCCGGCATAATCGCAAGCATAAACAGCTTTTCCGTAACGATTCATCCACTTACCAATCGCTGTAGCCATTGCTTTCTCTTCGGGACGGAAATCACCATCTGCCTGAGGCCCGAAGTTGACAACCATGTTTCCACCCATGGAAACAGCGTGTACAATGCGGTCAATGACTTCAATCGGAGTTTTCACATAGCTCAATGACCAGTCTTTGTGATATCCCCATTGATTTTCGGGTATAGTCATGCAGGCTTCCCAGTCCCACTGTGTAACTTTGAGATCTTTCACCGGATCGGGCAAGCGGCGTTCGTAGCCGGATTCGTAGTCACCCATCAGACGACCATTGCTATCAAAATGTCGCTTTCCTTTGTCATCAGCACGTAAGCGGCTATTGATGGCAACACCCGGAACGAGTTCCTTCAACATTTGTTCTGCATGAGCTGTCCACCAACCATTCTTTTTAACGCTGGCATCCCACGTACCATCAAACCAGAAGTCCTTAACGGTCGGGTAACGTGTTGCCAGTTCTTTCAGTTGATTGTCGGTAAATTCAAGGAAACGGCTGAAGGCGATGCTATCTTCTTTGGATTTTATATCATAACGATAATCCGGATTACTCCAGTCCATCACTGAGAAATAGAAGTGTACATCAATTCCTTCGTCATTATAGGCTTTCACCAACTCGCCCAATATATCACGCTTATATGGGGTATTTGCTACGGTATATTTAGTATACTTACTAGGCCACAGACAGAAGCCTTCATGATGTTTCGTTGTAATCTTGACATACTTAGTACCCATTTCTTTGGCCATCTTTGCCCATTTCTTCGCATCAAATTTCGTAGGGTTCCATTGATCCATCAGTTTCAGCCATTCATCAGCAGGTACTTTTGCCCAGCTTTTCAGCCATTCGGCAGCTCCGCCATATACTTTTCCATTCCACTCTCCCCCGGGGATAGCATACAGTCCCCAGTGGATGAAGGCACCCAAACGATTGTCACGGAACTTCTGCATGGCAGGGTCTTGCCGTTTACCTTCATTCGTAGCTCCATATTTCAAAGGAATTTCCTTCTTTGCTTCTTGAGCAAACGTTACAGAACTGACAGTAATCAATAATAAGAGTAATGTTATTAATCTGCTTTTCATGCGATAAATTATTGTGTTTTTCATACTTATTTTATTGTCTTTGATTCTATGTATTAAAACAGAATGAAAGCATTGCAAAAATAGGAGACCTATATGACATCCATAAACACAAATTTTGCAAAAAGAACATTTCTGCATCCACATGGAAGATTTGGTCACCTATAATGGAAGATTTGGATACATCGCCCTTCTTTTTCTGCACAAATGATGTTATCCAACGTATAGCAACCTATAGGCAGACATTGGGGGGATTAATACCTGGTTTGTCAGGTATTAACAGCTGATATATCAGGTATTAACAACTGAATTGTCGGATATTAATAGCTGATATGCCGGATATTAATACTTGAGAAGTCAGGTAATGAAACAACTACTCCTTCCTACTCCTGACTCCTTGCGGAGCAATCCCGAAGAAGGCTTTAAAGGATTTGCTGAAATAACGGGGAGAAGAAAAGCCGAGCCGAACGGAAATCTCTGTTATATTTAGTTCCGGATGCTCTGTCAGCAAAGACATAGCTTCATCCAGCTTCACTTTCAAGATGAACTCATTCGGAGTCAACCCGGTCATTTGTTTAAACTGCATATATAATTTGCTACGTCCCATACATAATTCTGAAGCAAGCGCAGTAACATCAAAATCAGGGTTCTCAAAATTCTCTCTGACAATATTTACACATTTCGTCAGCAGTTCTTTATCTTTCTCATTAATAGCTTCCGCTACAGGAGATTCCGTAATGACCTTACCCGCATAATGTGCAATCAGACGTTTCTTGTTTTTTATCAAGTTATTGCAACGGGCCACCAATACCTTTATATTAAACGGCTTCGTTATATAATCATCCGCTCCGAACATCAAACCTTCTACAACATATTCCACAGAAGTCTGTGCTGTCAACAGAACGACAGAAATATGAGAAAGTTCTACATTGGTCTTGATTTTATAGCACAAGTCCTTACCTGACATCTCAGGCATAATCACATCACTTACTATCAGATCCGGTTGTATTTGTTGCGCCATCTCCAGTCCTTCGCGTCCATTACACGCAGTATATACATTATACATCGGTAAGAATATATCTTCCAGCATGGACAATAGTTCGGTATTATCATCTACCAAAAGAATCGTAGGCTTATCTTCTTCATCCATATTTTTCTGCGATTCAGGTTCTTTTATCTCTTCCGCCATCAACTGTCCATAAGAAGATACAGAAGCTTCCGGAATAATCAGTGACTCCCGACCTTCCGTCACAGCCATCTCTTCATCACTGAAATGTCGGTTTCCTAAAGGTAGAGACAAGATAAACTTAGTACCCTCACCAACAGTACTTTCTACCTCAATCTTTCCATGATGCATATTCATAATTCCTTTTGCCAACGCCAATCCGATGCCTGTCCCCAAAGTAAAAGAAGAGGAAGAAGAGGCATTATCCGTCTGATAGAACCGGTCGAATATCTTCGAAATATGTTCAACCGGAATCCCAATACCCGTATCACACACTGAAACTACGGCCTGTGAAGCAACTTTCCTTACTTCTACAGTTATATTTCCCTTATTGGATGTATACTTAAAAGCATTCGACAATAAATTAAAAATCACTTTCTGTAACTGTATTGGATCAAACCAGACAGAAATCGTTTCCTCTACAGAATCAAAGCGATATGTGATCTCCTTTTTTTGTGCATATTCATAAAAACACATATAAATCTGACGAGTAAAAGTAACCAAATTCTGTTCTTCAACTCTGAGTTTCAAATAACCCTGCTCCTGTTTGCGAAAATCGAGCAACTCGGAGATCAAATTCCGCATATGCCAGGCGTTTTTATATATACGCTGAATACGATTATAAACGGTTGTGCCCAAATCCATTTGCATCAATACTTCAATTTGCCCCAGAATAAGCGTTAATGGAGTACGAAATTCATGAGAAATATTAGTAAAGAAGCGCAATTTTACTTGATTGAGTTCTTCAATCCTCTCTTTTTCTTTTCGCTCAAACTCCAATGAAGACCTCAGAGCCGCCTGCCGTGTTTTAAAACGAACAAATGCGACCATCAATGCAGTCAGACAAAGGACATAAAACAGATATGCCCATATGGTAGCATAAAAAGGAGCGGAAACATGTATATTCAAGCAGATTGCATCTTTCAAACTCTCCTTATTTTCCATCGAACGAACTTTGAGCGTATAATCTCCGGGAGGCAGATTGGTGTAAGTAACCGTAGTGCCGGAAGTCTGGGTCCACACTTTATCGAAGCCATCCAGATAATATTCAAACAAACGATTACGGTCACTATTATAATTAAAAGTAGCAAATTCCACTGTTACGTTATTCTGCTGATAGCTTAAAAAGATATCCGATGTTTTCGCCAATATCTCAGTCAGGATGCCGGACTCATCACCAGGAACTATTTCTTCATTGAAAATAAACAATTTATCAAAATTCAAGAAGCTTTTGACCTGAGATTCATAAAAGGACCGCTCTTGAAACATAGCCAATCCATTGGTACCACTTATATAAATAATCCCATTTTTGCTTCGATATAAAGCGGACCCCAAATTATAAGTCTGACGAAACAAGTGATAAGTCTCTTCTGTAACCTCTTTTTCACGATCAAAGATAGAAAGCCCTTTCCCATGCAAAACAAGCAGACAATTATCCCTGGCAGACTCGCAGATATAATAACAATAATTACTCGGAAGTACTCCATTGGCAGTTCCGTAAGACTTGAAAGCATCCTGTTTCTCTTGATACTTGAATATCCCCGCGCCAATTGTACTAAAATAAATATCTCCTTTATTATCTTCAAAAATATGCACGGTTTTGTATCTTCCTACCGTCAACGTGTCTTTCTCGCTATCCGCCAAATATTGAGTCACTTTTGAAGAAGATAAATTGACGCACACTATCCCTCCGCCACCAACAGCAAGCCACATACGCTGCCGGCTATCGATCAGAAACGTTTCAAAAGCATATTCCCGACTGATCAATTTCTGGACAGACGGATCATCCGTAAGCGGTGAGAATTTCTCGGTCACCGGATCAAAAAACACCGGACCACCTTGTGTCAACATCGCAATGCCATCCTTATACTCCTGAATATCGTTCACAATCTCATGAGGCAACGAGGCAGGGTCACCGGTAACATGATGGAGAGTGTGTCCCTTGTTCGATTTTAAATCCAGAACGAACAATCCTCCTAAATGAGTCCCCGCATACAATCGATTGTTCTCCTTTCTATAAAAAACCGACTTGACATTATTACTCCCTAATGTACTCTGATCTCCTTTTTGATACATATATCGGGAGAAAACGCCAGTATCCCCATGATAACAATTCAGCCCTCCACCTTCAGTACAGATCCACACATTTCCTGCACTATCTTCAGTCATTTTACCGACTACCGGAAAGCTGAGACAGTCTTCACGTAAAGGTTCGGCACAATAAAAGCTATGATTATTCTTATCAGGATTGAATACATTCACTCCTCCATAATAAGTCCCGACCCAAATATTACCTTGCATATCTTTATGAAGAGAGAGAATAGAAGTATGGCTTAAAGAATTCGAAGAACTTCCATAACGCGTATAATGACTCCACGTATCAGTAATCGGATCGTAACAATCGATTCCCTTGAACGTACCTACCCAAATATGCTTAAAATCATCTTCCAGCACGCATCGGACCTGATTATCGGATAATTCCCCCATTCCCGAATGACTAACATAAGCGGTTGTCTCCCGATCGGGAGAAACACGGTATAATCCGTTCCAGGCTCCCACCCATATATTTCCGGAACTATCACCCAAAATACAATTACCCTTATCAAGGGTAAGTAAAATCTCTTGCCGAAGAGGGTCTTCACGTGATATTGCGACCAAGTATTTTCTGGTAACCACCCATACAGTCTCTCTGTCTACATAGAGTGCTCTTCCCACAAAACCTTTCTGCACACGAGCAAAGAACGTCAGCTCTGTACCCTGTCCCGTATAATAATAAATGCCGTCTGCACAACTCACCCAAAGTGTATCTTTCTTACAAAACAGTCCATACACACCTTTCTGTCGCAGACAAGTGAATTGCTCCGTATAAATATCCAGTTTAATCAGATCGTTTCCCGAACGAATATACATTCTTCCGTTCTTATCTCCACATAATTCGTTAATCTCATTATTAGTCAGTCCATGATTACTTTCCGAAGGCTGGAATACTCTTACATCCTTACCGTTGTATCTATTCAGTCCCTCAGTAGTTCCCAGCCAGACTGCCCCTAACTCATCCTGATAAATTGATGGGATACACACCTGAGATAATCCATCAGATACTCCCAAATGCTTAAAATAATGATTAGTGGCTTCCGCCATTACCATAGATAAAAGACTTAAGAGAAAGGTTATTGTTCTTCGCCACATTTTACACATAATTATATTGCGGGTAGCAAAAATACAAAAAAAACATAATTATTGGTTAAGAATCTCTTTAATTTATACCCTTCCAGCCGAAATGCAGTTTATTCATTTGACGATTCTTGCTAAAATACAGTCCCACAGTATTTTTTCAAGGAAAAATCAATGGTGTTTTTAGGTTAAAACCATATCTTTGCCACAAACTAAAAAGAATAATTGGATGTTAATCACATTTACATTCCGCAAGGATCTCGTTCTGTAAATAATCTGTAAGTCTTCCTCTCATTACAGATTATCCCTTACATTTTCTCCGGCATATTCATGTCAGAGTTGATTTCTATTTTCTAAAAAAATAACAACTATTGTAGGTTCAAATGGTTTTATGCATCCCCCGTATGCCTCCATTTGACGTACACCTAAAACATTAAAAACAATGAGTAACAATAATACATCTATACATGATTTCGATTTCTCTTTCATATGTAACTACTTCAAGCTGCTGAAACGTCAAGGTCCCGGAAGTCCGGAAGCCACACGCAAAGCTGTAAGTTTCATCAACGAACTGACCGATGATGCAAAGATTGCCGATATCGGCTGCGGCACAGGAGGTCAGACACTGTTTCTGGCTGACTACGTGAAAGGACAGATTACGGGCATAGACCTCTTTCCCGATTTTATCGAAATATTCAATGAGAATGCGGTGAAAGCCAATTGCGCCGACAGAGTAAAAGGAATCACCGGATCAATGGATAATCTCCCGTTTCAGAACGAGGAACTCGATCTGATCTGGTCCGAAGGAGCAATCTACAATATAGGATTCGAACGTGGGATGAACGAATGGAACAAATACCTGAAAAAAGGCGGTTTCATCGCAGTGAGCGAAGCATCCTGGTTCACTTCGGAACGCCCTGCGGAAATAGAAGACTTCTGGATGGACGCCTATCCGGAAATCAGCGTGATCCCGACATGTATTGACAAGATGGAAAGGGCCGGATATACTCCAACAGCCCATTTCATCCTACCGGAGAACTGCTGGACAGAACATTATTTTGCCCCACAAGATGAAGTACGGGAGACATTCATGAAAGAACACGCGGGAAATAAAACTGCGATGGATTTCATGAAAGGTCAGCAGTACGAACGAAGTCTGTATAGTAAATATAAAGATTACTATGGCTACGTATTCTATATAGGACAAAAAAGATAATCATTATCTGCCGGAGAAGTTGGCAAGATAGGACAACTCTCCGGCTCTTATTATTCTTTATTTTGCATTAAAATGGAAACGAAAGAAATAAATAGGCAGGAATATAAATTACGGATCGACAAAGTGACCGAATATATTCATCAAAACATAGACCAACCTCTATCATTGCATAAGATGGCAGGAATCGCGTGCTTTTCTCCTTTCCACTTTCATCGCGTTTTCACGTTTCTGACGGGCGAAACACCAACGGAATACATCAAACGCACCCGGATTGAAAAAGCAGCGCTGCTACTACAGAATGACAGGCAACTGTCTGCGACCGAAATTGCCGGTCGTTGTGGTTTCAGCAGTTTATCACTCCTCAGCCGCAACTTTAAACAACATTTCAATATCACTATCCGTGAATTTCGTTCACAGGAATAAACACCTAAAAAGACATGGAAAATCAGATTCTAATTTTTCGGACCTCCATCACGAAGAGACGCGACATCAAGCTCATCGGAAGTCTCCTGGCAAAGTTCCCGCAAATCACTCGATGGAATGTAGATTTCGAGGACTGGGAGAAGGTATTAAGAATCGAGTGCAGCAATATCACCGCACTCGAGATTTCGGAAACACTCCGGAATAGTCATATCTTTGCTACGGAGCTGGAATAAGCAGTTGTTTCAGTTCCTCCACCCCTTCAGAAGCTCCTTTCCGAAGGACATGTATCGAACGGGAAGTATGTGTATCCACCGGCTTCGGGTCTATCAGATACACCTCTGCTCCTCTCGGTACATAATGCAGCAAACCTGCCGCAGGATATACATTGAGCGATGTGCCGATGATAACGAATATATCCGCCTTTTCTACATATCGGACAGCTGTCTCAATCTCCGGCACCGCCTCTCCGAACCAGACAATAAAAGGACGCAACTGAGTTCCGTCACCAGCCTTATCCCCCATTTTCACTTCATACTCTTCCGGCTTCAGTTCCTTTATATAATGAGGGTTATACGGGTCTCTGCTGGAACAGACCTTTGTCAACTCACCATGCAAGTGAATGATATGGCTGCTTCCTGCCCGTTCGTGCAGATTATCTACATTCTGTGTGATAACCGTCACATTGAAATTCTTTTCCAGCTCCGCCAGCAGTTCATGTCCGCGATTCGGCTTCACTTCCAGCAATTGTTTCCTTCGTGCATTATAGAAGTTAATCACCAATGCAGGATCACGCTGGTATCCTTCGGGAGTAGCTACCTGCTCCACAGGATATTTATCCCACAAACCGCCCGCATCACGAAATGTGCTGATTCCACTTTCGGCACTCATGCCCGCACCTGTCAATACTACCAGATTCTTCATAACCGCTCCTCCTTATTATTAAAAGATATACAAATGTAATCAGAATCATTGAATAAAGGAAAACTTCCGCCCGCATAATCTAATCAGACAGATACAAGAATTTAATGCTGCCCATACAAAGGCTTACTGCCGGTCATGCAAAAAACTATTCGTCTGACAGATGTGTTTCTTTCGTCTGACAGTTGTCAGACGAAAAATCAACAGTTGTCAGACGCAAGTTCAACAGCTGTCAGACGAATAAATTCCAGCATAAACGAACTTAAACAGTAAGAACACAAAGATTAAATCTTAGGAATGAAGGAATTAATTCCTTAAAGAAAAGAGACTAACTTTCACGGATATAAGAATTTTTAAATACTAAATGCTAAATCATTCAAATAAAACGTGTACTTTTGCGATTCATAAATTTGCAATTGATTGAAAGCTAAAACCATGAAGGTGATATGCTTCAATCTTCAACAAAAACATTATATGGATAAATTCAGTTACGCTATTGGCCTCGGAATCGGTCAAAACTTATTAAGCATGGGTGCAAAAGGCATCGCCGTAGATGACTTTGCACAAGCAATTAAAGATGTATTGGAAGGTAATCAGACGGCTATCAGCCATCAGGAAGCCCGCGAAATAGTGAACAAGTATTTCGAAGAACTGGAAGCTAAGATGGGCGCTGCCGCCATCGAACAAGGAAAAGCTTTCCTCGAAGAAAATAAGAAAAAGCCGGGCGTGGTTACGCTGCCCAGCGGACTGCAATACGAAGTGATCAACGAAGGCACAGGCAAAAAAGCGAAAGCTACCGATCAGGTAAAATGCCACTACGAAGGCACACTGATCGATGGTACACTGTTCGACAGCTCTATCAAGCGCGGAGAACCGGCTGTATTCGGCGTCAATCAGGTAATCCCGGGATGGGTGGAAGCATTACAACTGATGCCCGAAGGTTCCAAATGGAAACTCTATATTCCGTCCGACCTTGCTTATGGCGCCAGAGGTGCCGGAGAAATGATTCCTCCTCACAGCACATTGGTATTTGAAGTAGAATTACTCGAAGTATTATAAATAAAAAATTTCAAAGCAAAATGAAAAAAGTTAGTATTTTTATGGCAATCGCCGCTGCTGCAAGTCTTGCTTCTTGTACAGCTCAAGCTCCTAAAGCAAATCTGAAAACAGACATCGATTCACTGTCTTACTCTATCGGTATGGCTCAGACTCAAGGTCTGAAAGGCTATCTGACAGGCCGTCTGGACGTTGATACTGCTTACATGGCAGAATTCATCAAAGGTTTGAACGAAGGTGCAAACAAGACTAGCAAGAAAGACATCGCTTATATGGCAGGTCTTCAGATCGGTCAGCAGATCAGCAACCAGATGATGAAAGGTATCAACCAGGAACTGTTCGCTGGTGACTCTACCAAAACGATCAGCAAAGACAACTTCATGGCTGGTTTCATCGCAGGTACACTGGAAAAAGGTGGCGTGATGACTATGGAAGCTGCTCAGGAATATACTCGCACAGCTATGGAAACTATCAAAGCGAAAGCTATGGAAGAAAAATACGCTGACAATAAAGCTGCCGGTGAAAAATTCCTTGCTGAAAACAAAACTAAAGAAGGTGTGAAAACTACTGAAAGCGGATTGCAGTACAAAGTAATCACTGAAGGTAAAGGTGAAATCCCTGCTGACACTTGCAAAGTGAAAGTGAACTATAAAGGTACTTTGATCGACGGTACAGAATTCGACAGCTCTTACAAACGTAACGAGCCTGCTACTTTCCGTGCCAACCAAGTAATCAAAGGCTGGACAGAAGCTCTGACTATGATGCCTGTAGGTTCTAAATGGGAACTTTACATCCCGCAAGAACTCGCTTACGGTTCAAGAGAATCAGGACAGATCAAACCGTTCTCTACTCTGATTTTCGAAGTTGAGTTGGTAGGTATCGAAAAAGATAAGAAATAAGAAAGTATCTTTCTAAATAGAAAAAGGAAAGGGGTGCAAAGTCTTTGCACTCCTTTTTTTTGCTTTTTCCTATTTTTTTTCCCGTAAAAGAAGAATAATTAAAATAAATCTCTATATTTGCTTACTATTTGATAACAACAGGAAATTATAATTTATTATTATGGAAAAAATAGACAACCTCGACAGGCAGATTCTAGAGATTATTTCACAGAATGCCCGCATCCCTTTCAAAGACGTAGCAGCCGAATGCGGAGTGTCACGTGCAGCTATCCATCAACGCGTACAAAGACTGATTGACTTGGGCGTCATCGTAGGCTCAGGCTATCACGTAAACCCGAAGTCACTAGGTTACAGAACTTGTACATACGTGGGAATCAAACTGGAAAAAGGTTCTATGTACAAATCAGTGGTGGCCGAGTTGCAAAAGATTCCGGAAATTGTGGAATGTCATTTCACTACCGGTCCTTATACCATGCTGACCAAACTCTACGCATGCGACAACGAACATCTGATGGACTTGCTGAATAACAAAATGCAAGAAATACCGGGTGTGGTTGCTACAGAAACACTGATTTCTCTGGAACAGAGTATCAAAAAAGAAATTCCTATCCGCGTAGAAAAATAACAGAATGGAATTCCTGAATGAATATCACCTTGCCGGGTTATTTATCGGAATTTGTACCTTTTTGATTATCGGCCTTTTTCACCCTGTCGTGGTAAAGGCCGAATATTATTGGGGTACCAAATGCTGGTGGATATTCCTGATACTAGGCATGGCAGGCGTCGCGGCATCACTGAGCGTCGACAATGTCATTCTGTCTTCTCTGTTAGGGGTATTTGCCTTCTCCTCGTTTTGGACCATCAAAGAGGTCTTTGAGCAGGAAGACCGGGTGAAAAAAGGCTGGTTCCCCAAGAACCCGAAACGCAAATATAAGTTCTGAGAAGAGAAAGTATTGTAGTTTTTTATTGTTAGGACTTGCATATTTCAATAGAAAATACTACTTTTGTCACCGCATCCAGTAAACGGATACACCGGACTTGTAGCTCAGTTGGTTAGAGCAACAGACTCATAATCTGGAGGTCCCTGGTTCAAGCCCAGGCTGGTCCACAAAAAAAATGGTTGTAACACAAGTTGTTACAACCATTTTTTATATCCGGCATCGGGGACCGAATCTATTACTTCCTCTAATTTTTGCCTCCTTTCAGAGAATTTATTCCATGCCCAAAGTATATGAGAATATACTAGTTCCCACAAGATTATGATTTTAAAGATACGGAAGAGGTAAATAAAACGGGCATCATTAAAGAAACCCTAGATAGGGACTAACTAAAAAGGCAATAGTATCTCCAATTCCCCTCCTTCGGGAAAGAGGGGTGGCTGAAAGCCGGGGTGGTAGGTAAACAAGGTTATCTCTAATTTACTATAAATAAAAGAATTGCGTATTCACCTACCACCTCCCCCTACGGGTACTCCTCCTTCCCGAAGGAGGAGAGTTAAGATACTACCGACTTTTTAGTCAGCCAAAAAAAATCCCATTTTGAAAACCACTCTTGGCACCAAAATGGGATAACACAAACAAAACAAACAATATTGGAGCGATTTTCACAAACAGCTTCCTTTTCTTAATCTATATTTCATAACACTTATTAGTTCTCTCTAATGTGAAAGTAATATTTCACCGCAAAAATATTATTTCTCCATTACATATAAAAAATCTATATAATTGTAGTTATAAAAAATAATTTATTTAGATATAAAGATCTATCTAAAACTATTAAGAATAATTTTTAATAATCAAATAACTCTTTATTTATCAGCAACATACAATAAACAATCATTTATACTGAAACAAAAAACAATCCATAAAAACGAACATTGACTTTCGCATTCAAAACGCAAAAGCGAAGCAAACAACCTAAAATATTTCACTTTATAAAATCACAATCCCAGCATCACAAACAGAGTAAACTACTCAACAAGTTTCCATTCTGAGATTTAATTTCTATATTTGGGAAATGTCCAACAAGCACTTATATATTTATCTATGACCGATACTATTTCATATCAATACGCTGCTCCGTCTGTGTTACAACGTTCGTCTGATCAAGACGAATTATTTCTGGCAAAATACAGTGAAATAGAAAAGAAAGAAGCTCCCTGTTTCTTTTGGGGGAAGTTGACACAACCTTATATGACGGCACGCTGCCTCATTGCGTTGTCCAACGTAGTACAATCCAGTTTTAATCTGACTCCTGCCCAGCTTTCCATGCTGAAAGACCCGATTGTAACGGCAGGAAATGAACGTTTACGCTTCGAAGGATTTTCGAATTGTGCAGGCGTATATGCCAGAGTCGACGTACTGCCCGATGGACACGACGGAGAGTTTCTGGAGAACGGAACAACGAATGTTGACTTCAATGCCGGTATGATTTCTGCATTGGGAAGCATCAGCAAACAAGAAAAAGTAGTGATGTCAGTCGGACCTAAGGAGGTAGGGCTTTACAATAAAGGTGAAAAAGTAATAGAACGCAAAGTACCGCTGCCCGTAAAATGGATAAAGGGGCTGACCACGGTACAGATTTACCAGTCTGTTGCCGAACGGATGTATTCTTTCAATCGCATACAGACTTTGCAACTCTTTCAGACACTCCCCAAAGGAACCGTGAAATGTGACTATTATTTGGTGATGCGCGGACAAAAACCGGCCTTTTCACCGGTGAAAAGTCTGAATGCCGTTTGTATCGGAGGAGTACATCGTCTGCGCCTGCTCGAACCCCTGTTGCCATTTGCCGACGAGCTGAGAGTCTTTGTTCATCCGACAATGCAATCGACCATCTGGCAACTCTATTTCGGTCCGGTTCGTTTCAGCCTTTCCCTGTCGAGGGAATGTTGGCGCGGATTCTCAGGAGAAGGTGCGGCATTGGACGCTCTGCTTGAAGACGTACCGGAGAAATGGATAGAAGCGATGGATAAATACAGTTACGCCAACCAGCAGTTCAACCCCACTCTTTTCGCTATTGAGGAGCACATTGATCTCGATAAGGTGGATTCTCTGTCCGCACGACTGGCAGCTATGGGGTTACTGGGATTCGACTTGGATGAGAATAGTTTCTTTTATCGTCGCCTGCCTTTTAAGACAGAGCGCATCCTGAGTCTCAATCCGCGTATGATGGCTGCCGAGAAGCTATTGGAAGAAGAGAAAGTGGAAATTATATCAAATGACGGAAACCAGACAGAAGCACGTGTCGCTGGGAGCGGAGGAGTAAGACATACGGTTATTCTGGACAGGGAAGGTGAGAAAGAACGCTGCACCTGTACCTGGTTTAGCGGCAATCAGGGAGAACGGGGAGCCTGCAAACATATTTTGGCAGTAAAGAAACTTGTACAATGGAAGAACTGAAACGCGAGTTGGAGAAATTATCCAAAACTTATGTGGATACTCCGGAGAAAGAAGAAAAGATATTGATACCTTTTATCAAAAGGTTGTTAGAACTTTCAGTGAAAGAACGGAGAAAACTCCTGCCCACTATCCGGGAACTGCAATGGATAAAAGGCAAGTTTAGTGAAACTTTTTGCGATCATCACCGGGCACGCTTTCTGGGTGCCGTACAGTTCGTATGTGGCAACAAACGAGAAATGGACCTGGGATACCACATAGACTTCAACTTACTTTGCAAATTGCTTTCTCTTTATACTCCCAGTTGGCTGGCAGAGTATATAAATGATGCGGAAAGTTACTTGAATTTCAATATATCCTACGAACAGCTCATGCAGCTGATAGATATGGGCTATATGCAGGAACTCTCTCCAAAACGTATCGCACAAATATTGCCCGGTTATATCTGTATCAGATCTTCCATTCCTAAAGGGAAAGACACTTTTAACAGCGATTTACTATTAAAAAGAGAAATCACCCTGAAAGAACACATTTGGTATCTTTTCGAACTGGAATCATCCATTGGTTATCATAATGACCGCGCCCAAACAGCCTATAAAGAAGGGACCACCTCACGGGATGAAAGCTTTAGCGCCGCCTTCTATCGCTTTTCTCTCGACGGACATCTGGACAGAAACCGGCTTCTGCGAGCAACACTTTCCACCTTCAACCGAAGTTTTAAAAAAGACATGGTAAATTGGTTTGCCGGACTCTTTGAAGAATTGCAGCCAAGGGTTGAAGAACTCATATCCCTGCAAGAGGAAATTATGCAAGTGTTCACCTCTCCATACACCAAACCGGTGAATGTGATGTTACAGCAATTAAAAAAGATTGCTTCCGAAGGCGAATTCCGCTATCAGGAGTTTATCGAGCGTGCGACTACTCTTTTCTTTTCCAGCCCCAAAAACTCACTGCTTACTATTTATTCCATTTTTGAGCAGATCGTTGCCGGGCACCCCGAAATGAAAGAAGCGTGTTGCATCCCACTCTGCCAACTATTCCTGAAGAAAGATGAAAGCCTGCAAAAGAAAGCTGCCAGCTTTATATCAAAGTACGGAGACGCATCCTCTTCTACATTGCAAGAGGCATTGCTATCTTACCAACCCGAGATGTTCCAGAGCGTACAGGATATACTTGTTTCTTTCATGAAGCAGCCTGCGGAAGAAGCCGGCCTTCCCGAAACAACCTTCCAAGAAAAGGTTCGTATTTGTTGGGAAGACAACCGCATCCCGTTTCCTGCCAATAAAGAAGATTTTCTGTTCCAGCTCAGCCGCCTGTTCGACATGAATGAAAGTTGGGAAACAGACACAGCGATTGCCGCCCTCATCGCCTTCCATCCTCAGTTGGATGAAGAAGATTTCAGCCGGATGGAGCCTGTATTCCAACGGGCAGCCAACATCATTATCAATAGTTGGGCGGTATACGAGAACTTTCTTGCCACTTTCCTGCTGGAATATCAACGTTTATGGACACAAAAAGACACTGCCAACCAAGGATTCCTAAGTAAGCTCTTCACCCGCCTGGAAGAAAGACTCAAAGGAATAGACGCAAACAGAGGTGCCTACGACGAACGTGCTTTCAAACGTCTTGCAGACTGGCAACCAGCCTACAGCAATAGAACTTGTTTTGAACCTATCAAACAATTGTGGCTGGAAGTAATCCGTAAAATCCAAAAAGGCGACTCATTACCTTTACTCTCTACTCCGACACATAGCCCGGCATACATCCAGGCCACCGAACTTGTACGACGGCTCGCCGTTTATCAGGAAGCGAATGCAAAGCCTTGTTCATGGGATTTTCAGCTGGCCATAGCACGCTGCGCTTTAGAAGACAAGGAAGAAGCCATTGCTGTCGCCCGACAATTATTAAATAATGAATATCTGCATCTTTGTCTCTTTTTATTAGATAAAGGGACGCAGCCCGAACCACCGTACAATCATCCATCTGCCTGGCTTGCAGCCGGACTGGTGAAAGAGCCGGATACTGAATTCGAAGCATTCAAAAACTTCTCCTGCAATACGCTGCCCCACAATTACCTGACAGGAAATTATGGCTGGAAAGAACCGGCACAGAAAGAAAATCAATATGCAGCAGATGTACGTCTGCTCCAGCTCGATTTCTACAAGTGGCATGAGTATGCAGAACACAACAGCCACCAGCTTTGGCAAGAACATCTGGTCATCAACAGCAGATACAATATAGGCGATTCCGACTATATGGAACGTCTGTTCAGCTTCTTCCCCAACCAGCCGGAACCACTGGTTGCACAAATCATCAACTGCTACATGGACTTCAGTTCACCGCAGGAAGAGAGCAAACGCAGTGTAGCCAATGCTTTACGTATGTTATTGTCTTTTCACTGTCCGCTCCGGGAGATGAGTTTACTGTTGCTGGGCGGAGGCCTGCTTTTTGTTGACAAAACCGTCCGTTCATACGCTGCGGAGCTATGGGTGGAAGGCATCGCTAACAACAGAATAGACAATCACCGGTTAGGAGAAATAGTAGCACGAATTATCAATATGGGCATTGTTCCGCTAAAACGCTTCACCACAGAAGTGTATGAAAGCATATACAAACGAAGCGCCTTTCACAATCAACAACTGGAAGAGTTACTCACTGTATTGATCGGCGGATTGCCCGACAATCCGGTCACCGGACAAAAACAGTTACTCGAACTCTACGCGGAAGTGCTTCGCATGAACGGCCATTGCGTAACGGACGACAAAGTCCGCAAACGCCTGGAAATGTGGAAAAAGAATGCTAATCTGAAAAAAGTAGTTACTGCATTAGAAAGGTGATAAGTAATAGGTAACAGGTAATAAGTAATAGGTAATATTGCTTGGTATCAGTTTTTTATCATTTCAGGTGATCTTAATTGATTTAAAGTAGACTAATTTATAAACACGGATATTGTTATCATATATCCTTCAATCAAAATTATAACCATGACTGCACTAGAAACACAGCTTACCGAGATAGTAGAAAAAGAGCAAGGGCAGAAGATCATTCCTTTTCTGCAGAAACTGACACAGGAGGAGCGGAAGAGCCTCATCCCTTGCCTCAGCCGGTTGGAAGAATACTATAATAAGTTTGTCCAGCTGGAAGAAAGGACATATGGTACGCGTGCCACGTCGGGCCAGCATCACATTATTGATCTTGCCGCCCTTGTGATATTTCCCCTCAAGGAATTTCGCAAACACGAATGGGGGATAAACACAGCGCATCTGAACGAGATAGCCGCATGGCATATTCCCACGTGGCTGGACAGTTATTTCGTTGAAGGTGAAGGTAAGGAGTTCGGAGGCTTCTACAATATGGACTATGAGATATTGATGGACTGGATAGAAAGGGGAATTCTCACCGTTTCCCCCTCTCCGCAGACGATAGCAGGTTATCTGGTTAACTATATCCACACTACCCCCGTATTAGAAAAGCGGGATATTACAATCAACGAGCACATCTGGTATTTGTTTGAATACGACTGCGGACAAAACTGGCACGCCAATCCGGCCAAAGGATATCCTTATTATACATTCCAGCACTTCACCGAGAACGGAAAGTTAGACCGTATGCGTGTACTGAAAGAGTCTTTGCTGGCAATCAACCGGAACTTCAACAAGAACCTGTGCAGCTGGTTTGCCGGTATGTTTACGGCACTCAATCCCAGCGTTCAAGAACAACTGACATTGCAGCCGGAAATGTTTGCCGCACTATCTTCTCCCCATAGCCGTCCAATCAATATCATTCTCGGTCTTCTGAAGAATCTGTGCAGCCATCCACGGTTCCTGACAGATGATTTTCTGGATCAGACCACTGTCCTCTTCGCTTCGGACGTAAAAGCTGTCCATCAAAACACGCTGGGAGTTCTCAGCAAACTGGCGAAAGAGAAAAAAGAATATCATGATGCCATCTGTTGCGCTGCCACACAAGGGTTGATGAGTCGCGACGAATCTACTCAGAACAAGATAGTGAAACTGATTCAAACATTTGGAGAAACAGAGTCGCCCACATTGAAAGAAGCACTCTCTGCTTATGCAGAAACAATGCTGACCAGCACTAAAAAAGAGTTGGCAGCTTATCTGAAAGACAATGTTTCAGATGCTTTATCTACCGATAAAGTCTTGCTGACTACTCTTGACGAGCAGGCAAATGTCGCCTCCTTCGACTATGAACCGATGCCACCCATCCTTCGGGAAGACAACCGGATACAGGAAATTACTTCCATCGAAGACCTGCTATTTCTGGCCAGCCAAATACTAGATTCCAATGAGCTATACCACTTCGACCTTTTCCTGAATGCGTTGGTAGAATGGAATGAGCAACTGGAAGCGAAACATATCACCCAATGGACACCTGTTCTTCAACGTGCTTATAAGTTACTTATCAATGGCGGAAGTTCACGCAACGGAATATCGGATTCTATGATGGCAACGTTCCTTATCGACTATGCAAAACTATTAATCAAGCGTTTCCCCATAGAAGCAAAAGAACTGAGCACCCTACACGAGAAAATGGTGCAGAAAGACGAACTTCAGAAAGGTCAGTGGAGATATCGCAATCTGCAGAAAATAACCATCCGCCAGAAGAGTAATAAAAGAATGGAATTTCCTATTCACAAACAATTACTGTGCCGGACATTAGACCTTTTGGAAAGCAACGAGAACCGACTTCCCATGCTATCCACTCCTACGCATATGCCTGCATTTATTGACCCCATAGTTCTGATAAAAAGACTCGGACAATATCAGCAGGCCAATGCCGAGCCGGACGATATGGATATGCAGATAGCCCTGTCGAGGATGGCATTGAATGATTATCCCTCGCAAGACCTTCCGACTGTCCTTCAGGAATTGGAAGGGGAATACCAAAATTTGTTTTCCTTCTTGATGGGAGCAAAAGATGCAGTTCCACAAGCTCCCTTCGCCCACCCTTCATGGTGGATGACAGCAGGATTGATCAAATCACCGGAGACGGTTTATACTGAATTCAAAGATTTCTCTTATAGCAAAAGCTCACGCGAATTTCTGACGGGAAACTTCTCATGGTGGACTTTCCAAACGCCTCATTCATATACTGATTATCACAACAAAGTGGTCAACTGGACATCTTCAACCCTTAGTTTCAATGTTCCGGAAGGAGAGAACATCCACATCGTCAACAAAGGAAAGTATGATGAGAGAGTGAATTATCACTCGTATGACCCGCATCCGCTACTGGTGGAAATGTATTCACAGATAGAACGTTATGACGATATACAAAACGATCTGCCCCGCCTTGTATGGCTAGCTCCCAATACACCGGAACCATTGTTTGTATGGTGCATCCGCTGTGCCATTTATGATCCGATGCTAAATGAAGTGAGAGAAGTTGGTATCACCCAAGCCACTATAGAGGCACTTCACCAATTAAGGCACGAATGGCATGAGACCTCTTATCTGCTGGAAGCGAGTTGTATGCTGGTAGCCGACAAGACTTCCCGTTCTTATGCCGCCGGAATATGGACGGACCGTGTCAACACAGGATGTATAGACAGTGCACGTATCGGCAGGATACTGGGTTCGCACCAACGTACCGGATGGGGACCTCTGAAAAGACTTACCGACTTGATACAACAGCAAATGATAAACGTCAGCCCACTACACAACCGGGAACTGGAGCTGCTACTTACATCACTGATTGCCGAACTTCCGGAACAGCCTGTCAAGGAACTGAAGAAGCTGCTGGAAATATATTCGGAACTGCTGTCTGTCAATAACAGCAGAGTAACGGATGAACGTATTCTGCAACTACTCGAAATATGGAAGAATACGGCCAATCTAAAAAAAGTAATAGTCAGTATCAACCGCTGAAAATCCGGATAAATCACAGAAGAAGGTGTGCCGGTATTCAGACTATATTTGCATATAGGGTATAGTTACCGTTCATGCAGGGTATAGTAACCTAACATGCAGGATATATATGTCCAACGTACAGGGGATATATATCCAACACGCAGGGCATATATGTCCAACGCGCAGGATATATAGATCCAACAAACAGCGTAAAAAAGGCTTTTTATTGGTGCTAAATTCAAAAAGAAGTATCTTTGGCACACAAAACCCAAAGGAGTAATGATGATGCTGAAATATAGTTTATCTGTCTTTTGCTTTCTGCTGGCAGGGTATTCCTGTGTACCGGGGCATAAGGAGACGAAGACATCTGCAAAGGTCGAAACAACGTGCACAGACTCTATATGCGCAGGACCCGGAGATATAAGCCCCGAAGGTACAGCATCCGACTGTATATCCTTTGCTCATGCGGACTCCATTGATGCAGATTCTATTTATACATCCCCCTCGCAGAAAAATGAATCCGCCAGCACACTGGTTCCAAAACATCAGAAAAGCCCGATGGCTCTTTACATGGATTCTCTGGGACTAATAAATATAGCGGAGCTGGACAACAGCATCGCCATCAGCCTAATGTACACAAAAGCGGATAACTTCACCGGAGAAATTCTTTATGACAACCTGTCCGAAGCCTATCTGCATCCTCATGCGGCGTATGCCCTCTTAAAAGCACAAGAAGCACTGAAGGCACTGCATCCATCTTACAGTCTCATTATTTACGACGCTGCACGTCCGATGTCCGTACAGAGAAAAATGTGGGATGTGGTCAAAGGAACTTCCAAATACAGATATGTCTCCAACCCCAACCGTGGAGGCGGACTTCATAATTACGGCCTGGCGGTAGACATCAGCATTCAGGACTCGCTGGGGCGACCGTTGCCTATGGGCACAAAGGTCGATCATCTTGGAGTAGAAGCGCACATCACCGAAGAAGGCGAACTGATACGCAACGGAAAAATCACCAAAACAGAACGTCAGAACCGGATATTATTGAGGAAAGTAATGAAAGCCGCCGGATTCCGTGCATTGCCCAGCGAATGGTGGCATTTCAACTTCTGCAGCCGAGAAGAAGCCCGGAAGAAATACAACGTAATACCATAAACAAGTCCACCATATAACGCCGAATATAAACAACCTATGATGCAAATCTCCCCCGAAACCCAGCTCTTTATCCGCGAACATCAGACGGATGATGTACGTGCTCTGGCCCTGCAAGCCCGAAAATACCCGAATGTAGATATGCCGACCGCCATCACACAGATAGCAGGAAGGCAGGTTGCCGCCGAAAAGATTCCATCATGGAGCGACATGGATGATATATGGTACCCGAAGCACCTATCACTGGAGCAATGCTCGTCAGAAGTCACCGCCCGCTACAAAGCAACCCTTTTAAAAGGTAACTCCCTGACGGACCTGACCGGAGGATTCGGAATAGACTGTGCTTTCCTTGCTGCCAAATTCAAATCCGCCATTTACGTAGAACGCCAGCAGGAACTCTGCGAGATAGCAGCACACAACTTTCCCATCCTGAACCTAAACCATATCAACGTAAAGAACGAGGACGGAGTGAGTTATCTGCAAGCTATGTCTCCGGTAGACTGCATCTTCCTCGATCCTGCCCGCCGCAACGAGCACGGAGGAAAGACGGTTGCCATCTCAGACTGTGAACCCGATGTAGCCGAACTGGAAGAACTCTTACTGAACAAAGCGGGACAGGTCATGGTCAAACTCTCGCCCATGCTGGACTTGTCATTGGCACTGAAAGAGTTACAACACGTACAGGAAGTCCACATCATATCTGCCAATAATGAATGCAAAGAATTACTACTGATACTCGGACAAGCATCGGTAGAAGAAATATCCATCCATTGCGTAAATCTCCCTACCAAGGGGATACAGGAAGAACAGCATTTCGTATTCACCCGCGAACAGGAGCAGTGCAGCGAATGCAACTATACCAACGCACTGGAAAATTATCTCTATGAGCCGAACGCTTCACTCCTGAAAGCCGGAGCTTTCCGCAGCATCGCCTCCGCATTTCCTGTTAAAAAACTGCATCCTAACAGTCATCTTTATACTTCTGATGTGTTGGTCGAGAGCTTTCCCGGCAGGGCTTTCCACATCATTAGTCAATGCAGCCTTAATAAAAAAGAACTAAAAGAAAGTCTCGGAGACTTGAAAAAAGCAAATATCACAGTACGTAACTTTCCGGCTACGGTTGCCGAACTCCGTAAACGAATCAAATTGTCGGAAGGTGGAGACACTTATCTGTTTGCCAGCACCTTAAACAACGGGCAAAAAGTACTGATCCGCTGTGAGAAAGCCTGAGTCTGTAATAGCATTACAACACAGCCCCTTCCTGCACCATTACATCAGTATATGAAATAGGAACGATAAAAAAGGATAAGGATCACTCAGCTGTCCTTAAAATCCCAGACTGAATTTCCCGAAAAATAAATGAGAGTGTCAAAAGTCAATAGTAACGAAACTGGGGCTGACAAAAAAGTCGGCAGTATCTTAAATCTCCTCCTTCGGGAAGGAGGAGTACCCGCAGGGGGAGGTGGTAGGTGAATACACAAGCTATTGCTACTGACTTTTGACACCCCCATTAATGAGTAATATTATTACCGAAGTGTTACACTCAATTTATTCCCCGAAGGTATATCCGAACTATTGCCATACATGATTTCATATTTTCCGGGCATAATACGCATAGTATTTGTAGTCGGATCAAAGAACTCAAATGTAGTTGGCAAAAGATCAATAGATACAACACAAGTCTCTCCCGCCTTCAGCGGTACCCGACGGAAAGCGCGCAAACTCTTTATCGGCCCTTCCGCATCATCTACTTTGCGGACATACACCTGAATAACTTCAGCTCCATCATACTTCCCTGTATTCTTCACATTGACTTTAAAATTCAAATCCTGTCCGGCAGATATAGTTTTCTTATTCAAACGTCCTTTGGAAATATCGAAAGTAGTATAACTCAATCCGTATCCAAAGGGAAACAAAGGAACTTCCGTCATATATCTATAGGTACGGTTCTTCATACTGTAATCTTCAAAATCCGGCAACTGGTCCGTATTCTTATAAAAAGTAACGGGCAGTTTTCCACTCGGATTAAAATCTCCGAACAGAACGTCCGCCACAGCCAATCCGCCAGACTGCCCGGGATACCATGCCTGCAAGATAGCATCACAAGACTCCATCTCAGGAACCAATGCGACTGCCGATCCGGAACAGTTGACAAACACCACCTTCTTCCCTGCTTTCTTCAATGCTTTCAGGATATCACGCTGCACTTGCGGTAGTTCAATTGAAGTACGGTCGCCGCCAGCAAATCCGGGACTGTTAACGGAATACATCTCTTCGCCTTCCAAACTCGGCGAAATGCCACCTGCGAAAATAACAATATCCGCTTCTTTGACTCTATCGACAACCATCTCAGGTGAAATATGACGATAAATACCCAAATCAAATCTAAGCAATGCCTCCGCACCTGCCTGCATATATTCTATTCTGATCTTATAATCTGTTCCCGCAGTCGCTTTCAGTGTATAGTCTCTTTTAGCACTGGCATGTTCTCCCCAATAGTCAATCACCTTTTCACCGTTCACATATACCCGATAGCCATCATCTCCTTCAATCAGCAACTCATAAGCTCCACTCTCTTTCGGACGAAAACTTCCTTCATAAACAGCAGTAAAATTATATAAGCCCACACCTGTGGCAAAGGCCGTATTCCCACCATTACTCAGATTAATCGGAGAAGTAATCTGACTTGTAGCCGCTACATCACCACTCAAATTCATATTATTCCAGTAGGTAGCTGTCAGACCGGGACGCCCATTGTTGGAGATCTCATTAAAATAAGATTCAAAAATCCGATTATCCAGCAACTCACATCCTTTCTCAAAAGGTACATCGCCTATCTTGCAGCGAATCCCTTCCAAAATAGTATATGTATGTGAGGGTACACCTTCATAGTTTCCCCATTGCATCACCGAATCAACCGCATTCGGTCCCATCACTGCGATACGTGCCCCTGTTTTTGCCAACGGAAGCACGCCATTATTGCAAAGCAATACCATAGATTTACGTGCCAGATCCAACGCCATCTGTTTGTGCAAATCACAATCCACAGTATCTATACTAATTCTGCTCCAGGGAACAATAGAATCCGGATCCATCTCGCCCAAAGCAAAACGGGCTTTCAACAAACGATGCAAACTTGTGTCTATACGTTCTTCTGTGATTAATCCCTGCTTTACTGCTTCCTCCAAATGCGAATATATCGAACCACATTCAAGATCAGTTCCATTGATCACAGCAGAAGCACTGGCATCGGCAGCATCTTTATGTGTCTCATGGCGGCCTTTCACAAAAAAATCATCAATAGCACCGCAATCACTTACAACCAAATGTTTATATCCCCATTCATCCCTCAATATTTGCGTTAACAACCGGTTGCTACCACAACAGGGCTCTCCTTCCAGGCGTTGATAAGCGCACATCACTTCCTTCACGTCTGCCTCTTGCACCAAAGCCTTGAAAGCCGGAAGGTAAGTCTCCCATAGATCACGGGGAGAGAGGTCTTCTACATCAAAAGAGTGACGTTTCGCCTCAGGACCACTATGCACTGCATAATGCTTGACACACGCATGAGCCTTGTCATATTCGGCATCTGCCGGCCCCTGCATTCCCTTTACTACAGCTACTCCCATACGGGTAGTCAGATAAGGGTCTTCGCCGAAAGTCTCCTGTCCCCTTCCCCAACGCGGATCACGGAAAATATTCACATTCGGATTCCAAAAAGTAAGCCCTTCGTTTCCATATCCATAGCGATTACGGCGATGGGCATCGTGGAATTTAGCACGTCCTTCATCACTAACGGCAACATACACTCTTTCAATTGCTTCATCATCAAAGGTAGATGCCATACCCATAGTTATCGGAAACACTGTAGCCAGTCCATTACGGGCAACACCATGCAAAGCCTCACTCCACCAATTATAGGGAGCTACTCCTAACCGTTCTACCGCAAAAGAAGAATTTTTCATTAATCCTATTTTCTCTTTCAAAGTTAATCTCCCTAATAAGTCTTCCGCACGCTCTTCGGGAGTAAGTTTCGGATTCTTATAAGGTTCATTCTGCGCGAAGCTGCCCATCGACGCAACGATACTCAAACTTAAAGTTAACAGTACTTTTTTCATTTTGTCCAAATTAATTAAAGCTTTATTTATTATGTTACCTTGCAATTTCACATCGGAAAACTACATTCTAATCATTGCTTTCAAATACAATAACTATGATCGGGGAATGCTGTCTGATTTATCTGTTCAAATGGAAACGCCTAACTTGAAACAGCGATGAATGATAAATGTAGTGCAAAAAAAGCTGCTATACCAAACTTTTTTCCAACTATTTTTATTACTAAATAATTTTTGCGAATCAAAGCTTATTACTATCAGCCTCCAAACTTGATTATAGCCAAAAGTACATGAGTTTCTATTACATCATTAATAATCTGACTACTTCAGAAAGTCTATCTGAAAAGAAAAGAGGCTATTGAAAATACAGATAAAGTAACAGCCTGCTAAGAACAGCAAGAAAGAAGATAAGTATATTCCGACACTATATAAATAATGAGAAAGAAGGAATGTCTTATTTTTATAACTAAAATGAAAGAAGCGACAATAGAATCTCCCAACCTCGCTTCACCTTATCTTTCAAGAATTTCAAGGCCTTACCCATATGTATTTCTACAGTCTTCTGACTAATACCAAGCCTCTCGGCTATCTCCTTGTAACTCAGGTTTTCTTCACGGCTCAACAAGAAACACTTTCTTTGTTGTTCAGGAAGTGAATTGATTAACCGATCAATGAATATTTTTAGTTGAGAAGCGCAATAATCTTCCTCCACAGTAGTGGAGTTATAATAACCTTCGTTTCCATAGGCTACCAAAACAGAGGTTTTGAAAAGATTCTCATTTACTCTCTTCTTATTTTTATTAAATACGATGTTTCGGGTAACAATAAAGAGAAAACCTTTGATATTTTCATCTTCCTTCAGTAAATGCCTTGATTCCCACAACTTCACAAACACATCCTGAACAATTTCCTCTGCATCAGCAATTGTAGCGATGTACAATCGGCTAAAGTCATAAACCTGACTCCAATACTCGTTATACAAATCTATAAACGCTTGATGATCACCGCCCTTAATAGCCAATACTCTTTCTCTTTCGTTCATATTTGTGCAAATATTAGTGACAACAAAGCTATACATTATTTGAAAGATACAAAAATAAAACACATTTTTTTTATATCCGATAGGGGTAAATGTAATATGGGGAGTATTTAGTATGTAACCGAAGTCAATAACGATCATTATCACTAATATACAAAGACGTGAATTCAATAGAACTCATTAATATTATAAAAAAGATGTTAGCCGACAGACTGACAACTTCCGAAAGGGAACAGCTTCTCAATGAGAAGCCTATGGTTAACTTTCAGTCTCAACAATGGGATAAAGCTCCTAAAGCTCATATACAAGATCATGTTCCCCCGCACACCATACTCAATAAGATTATGGTCAGATGCCGGAACGAAAAACAGCCTTTAGAGAGAAACAAGAAATACTATCGTATCGGATATTCCATCGCTGCCACTGTTGCCATCTTCATTATCGGCTTTTGGATTGCCAACAATATTTCATCATCCGACATTAATATCAGTGCTCCAATGAATGATAAGCTGGCAGTCATGTTACCGGACAGTTCGGAAGTATGGCTCAACGCAGCTTCCCAAATTCGCTATCACAAGTCATTCCTGAACAACAGAGAAATCTTCCTGGAAAAAGGAGAAGCTTTCTTTAAAGTGAAAAAAGCTCAGGGAGCACCCTTCAGGGTTTATTTCCGGGAATCGCATATTGAAGTGACCGGAACGGAATTCAACATCAAAGCCGGACACATGGAATCAGAAATTACCCTGTTCACCGGCTCCATCAAATTCCAGGCAGAAGAAGGACAGCAAGAACTGCCGATGAAACCGAACGAACGAATCGTATACAATACCCAAGCCAAATCAATTGTACGTACGCATATAGATATCAACGAGTATGACTGGCGCTCAAGTAAATATCGCTTTACCAACAAGCCATTACAGGAATTCATCAATTTTATCAACCGTTCATACCATGTAAACATCATAATTAAAGAAGAAAAGCTCAAAAAGCTGAAGTTCAACGGAACCATACATAAAGACGAGCCGCTTACCAATATCATCGAAAAGATATGTATCAGCCTCGATTTAAAAGAGAAACAAGAAAATAACGACATCATATTATATTAATACATTAAAAACAAATTATCTATATATTCACTATTAACCTTTTAGAAACATGAAAAACATGCATTTTAGTAACAGCATACTCAGATATGCCGTTCTATTGATTTGCTTCCTTCCAATGGCTCTCTACGCTCATGGCGCACAAGGAAAGAGAATCATTCTCAAGGGTCAGTCCATCACCATGCAACAGGCTATTCAGCTGATCGAAGAAAATAGCCAGTACACATTCTTCTTCAAGTCCGGCGTTGTCGCCAATGACGAGAAAAAGGACTACGATTGCGAAGGAGACATTAATGAAGTTTTAAGAAAAGTATTCAGTAACAGCGGAATTGACTATGTCATCAAGAATAATGAAATTATCTTGAAAAGCGCGAAAGCAGAGACTGTTCAGCAAAAAAGTCAGGGACCGAAAAAGTCGGAAATCGTAGGTGTGGTAGTCGACGCCAATACAGGTGAATCCATTATCGGTGCTTCCGTACAAATCAAAGGGGCTGCTACAGGAGTAATCACCAACATTGACGGAAAGTTCACGATCATGGCTGCTCCTTCGGATGTTATTCTCATTTCTTATGTAGGATACACACCCAAAGAAATCAAGATCGGTTCACGCAAAGTGTTATCCATCGATTTGAATGAAGATGCCAAGCAATTGGAAGAAGTAGTCATCACAGCTTATGGTACAGGACAAAAGAAAGCCAGTATGGTAGGCTCTGTTGAATCTATTAAACCAACTGAATTAAAGGTACCTTCTACCAATCTGTCTACTGCATTTGCCGGACGTCTGGCTGGTGTTATTGCCGTCCAGAAAAGTGGTCAGCCGGGAGCTGATGGCGCCAACTTTTGGATTCGCGGTGTTTCGACCATGAACGGAGTCACCGATCCACTAATCATTCTGGATGGTGTGCAGGTAAGTTCAAGTGACCTGAATAATCTTGATCCCGAGATTATCGATAGTTTCTCTATCCTGAAAGATGCTACCGCAACAGCGATGTACGGTACCCGTGGTGCCAACGGTGTGATGATTGTAACCACCAAATCGGGTATGAATCTGGATAAGCCGATTATCAACTTCCGTATGGAAGCACAAATGTCTCAACCGACCAGTACCCCTAAATTCGTAGACGGTGCCACTTACATGGAACTTTTCAACGAGGCCGTAAACAATGACAATAGCGGTGACGTGCTTTACAGCCAAGATAGAATTGACGGAACACGTGCCGGATTGAATCCTTATATCTATCCGAACGTAAATTGGTATGACGAATTGTTTAAAGACGCTTCTTATAGCGAAAAGTTCAACTTTAACATCCGTGGCGGTGGTAAACGTGTAGACTACTTCTCCAGCATCTCTGTCAACCACGAATCCGGTATGTTGAAGAATCGTTCAAAGGATTTCTTCTCCTATAATAACAATATTGAAATCATGCGCTATAACTTCCAGAATAACATCAACGCCAAATTGAGCAATTCTTCTAAGTTGTCCTTGCGCCTGAACGTACAGTTGCGTGACATGACTACTCCTAACCAGGGAGTAGGAGCCATCTTTACCAATGCCATGAATACATCACCTGTTGAATTCCCGGTATATTTTCCGGATGACGGTGAAACACCTTATATTAAATGGGGAGCTACAGAACGTGTCAACGCCGACTATCAGACCAACCCGGTGGCTCAGGCTGCTACAGGCTACAACAAAGGATTCCAAAGCACAGTCATTGCAGCACTGGAATTTAACCAGAAGTTGGATTTCATCACCGAAGGTCTGAGTTTCAAAGCACTGGCTTCATTCAAGAACTGGTCGAGTTCCGAGAACAAACGTGAAGGGAAGTGGAACAAATTCGCACTGACCGGATACGAAGACGATGGCAATGGTGGCTACACCTACACAACAAGCCGTATTGGAGACGAATATACGACAAACCTGACCGCAAAGAATACAAATTCCGGTGACCGCCGTTTCTATTTGGAAGGAATGGTCAATTACAGCCGTACATTCGGTGAACATGACGTCAATGCGATGCTAATCTATAGCCAGGACGAACTTGTAAACAACACACCGGGCGATGGGAACTTTATCGGTTCATTGCCTCAACGCAAACAAGGTCTTGCAGCACGCGCCTCCTACGCTTATGCCGGAAAGTATATGGCTGAAGTGAACGTAGGATACAATGGGTCGGAAAACTTTGCCAAAGGACACCGTTTCGGTCTGTTCCCTTCCATTGCCGCAGGTTATAACATCAGCGAAGAATCTTTCTTCAAACCTTTGAAAAATGTTGTTTCTAAATTGAAGCTACGTGGTTCGTGGGGTCTGGTAGGTAATGACCAGATTAACGGCAGCCGTTTTATCTACATGTCACAAATTGACCTGGGCGGCAAAGGATTTACAACAGGTGTCAATCAGAATGTGACCTACAATGGTCCCGTTTATCAACGTTATGCCAATGAAGATATTACATGGGAGGTAGGAGAGAAAATTAACTTTGGAGTCGATTTACAATTGTTCCACTCTCTGGACCTGACTTTTGATATCTTCCGCGAAAATCGTCGCGACATCTTCCAGGAGAAAGGGACCACTCCGACATATATGGGTACAGCTACCACTAAAGTATACGGCAACCTGGCAGCTATGCGCAATCAGGGATTTGAATTAGCAGCCAGCTATAACAAGCAGTTCAACAAAAACTGGTTCGTCAGCTTCAAAGGAACTTTCACATATGCGCATAATGAAATCACCCAATATGATGAATCACCGAAATATCCATGGCAGTCAAAAATCGGAGTCAGTGCCAATAAGAATGCCATTTATATTTCTGACGGACTCTTCATTGATGCAGCAGATATTGCCAACCACCAACAACAATTGGGAGCGGCAGTGATTCCGGGAGATATCAAATATATCAATATTTCAAGAGACTGGTACGGATATGATGATAACCTGACAGATACAGACGACTGGGTATGGGCAAAACATCCCGGCGTACCGGAGATTGTATATGGCTTCGGTCCCTCTATTAAATGGAAGAATCTGGATTTCTCCTTCTTCTTTCAGGGAGTAGCCAAAACCTCCTTCATGGTAAAAGATTTCCATCCCTTCGGTGACAGTATGCTACGCAACGTACTTTCATGGGTGGCAGACGAACGCTGGAGTCCCGACAATCAAAACACCAATGCGACTTACCCGCGCTTGTCACGCAAAACCAATAACAATAACAACAAGTTGTCCAGCTATTGGGAGCGTAACGGTGCCTTCCTGAAATTAAAGAATGCTGAGATCGGATATACCTATAAGAATATGCGTTTATACATCAGCGGTTCTAATCTGATGACCTTTGCTCCGTTCGATCTGTGGGATCCTGAACAGGGTGGTGGCAGTGGTCTTTCATATCCGACCCAGCGCGTATTCAACATTGGATTCCAAATGACTATTAACAACAAATAATACCTTAAAGATATGAAAAAGAATACACTATATCTATTTATCCTCTTATTGATTACAGGGCTGAATACTTCCTGTAACTATCTGGATATCGTTCCCGACGAAACAGCCACGGAAAAGGATGCCTTTGCCAATCCCCGTGCTGCACTGCGATATTTATATTCCTGCTACGGATATCTGCCTCAGTCAAACATGGTTCAGTCATGTATGGACTTTACCGGTGACGAAACGATCAGCCCGTTTGCCGAAAGTTACGTAAAATTCGCTGAAGGTTCTTATGACTCAAGCAATACAATTATCAGTTATTGGAATACACTGTTCCAGGGAATACGTCAATGCTATTTGCTGAAAGAGAACATCAACTCCGTACCTAAAATCAGCCAGAATGAAATCGATCTTTACACGGCAGAAGCCGACTTCCTGATCGCCTATTTCCACCTCCTTCTGATCAAATGCTACGGACCGACCATCTTGGTGAAAGAACTTCCGGCACTCGACACTCCCGCAGATAATATGCTCGGACGTCGTCCGTACGACGAATGTATCGACTGGGTTGCCGACTTACTTGACGATGCAGCCACCAGACTTCCTGCCACACGCAATAGTTCGGATTATGGGCGTGCCACGAGCGTCATTGCCAAAAGCTTAAAAGCACGTATGTTGCTTTATGCCGCTTCACCATTATTCAATGGGAACCCTGATTACACAGACTTTAAGAACCCGGACGGCGAACAGCTCATGTCGACCACTTATTCGGAAGAAAAATACAAACGTGCAGCAGATGCAACATGGGATGCCATTCAGGCTGCATCAGGAGCCGGTCACGAGCTCTATATAGCCAGTACTACAAGTAATGCTTATCCGGAACCGACCAACCTGACAGAACGCACACTTCGTATGACTTTCATGGATAGCGAAAACTACAAAGAAGTCATTTTCCCCGAAACCCGTAAAGCAGGTGCTTATGGTATTCAACGTAAATCCATACCTTTCTTCCCACGTGGCTCGTGGAATGGTATAGCCCCCACTATTACCATGCTCGACCGCTTCTACACAGTCAATGGATTACCGATTGACGAAGACCCCGAATTCAATACAAACAACAAACTGGATATCGTAACCATCCCTGAAGGCACTACCTATGCCGAACCGGGAAAAAGAACATTATACATGAACATGAACCGCGAACCCCGATTCTATGCGTGGGTTGCATTTGAGAACGGTTATTATGAATGTCGTACAGACGATAAAAGATATGCTTATCACAAATTCTGGGGTGCTGAGCGTTCTGAAGGAGACAAGTGGTTGACCGGATTTCTGGCAACAGAAAACTGCGGTGTCAGAGCCGATGACGGAAAGATAGTCACTGCGGCACGCTCTCAGAACTACTCCAAAACAGGATACCTGAACAAAAAAGGTGTACACCCAGGGATACAAGCTACCGTTGGTACCCCCGGACCAACGGTAGAATATCCATGGCCTGTGATACGTCTCGCCGAACTTTACCTGAACTATGCCGAAGCCTGCGTAGGATATGGTAAAGAAGGATATCCCGAAAAAGGAATGGCTTATCTGGACAAAGTACGCGAACGCGCCGGACTAAAACCGGTACTGGAAAGCTGGGCAAATGCCAAAGTTCCTTTGACAAGCTATGACGGCCAATGCGGTCCCGACGGCAGAGTGATGAAAATCGTCAGACAGGAACGTATGATCGAGCTTTATCAGGAGAATCATAATTTCTGGGACATCCGCCGCTGGAAAATGGGAGAAACTTATTTCAATGTCAAGGCACGTGGTCTGAACATTCTTGCCGAGACAATGGAAGACTTCGCCAAGATTGTGGAGATACAGGACAAGCGTACATTCGATGCACCCCGTCAGTATCTGATGCCTATTCCGGCAGGTGAAGTAAGCAAGAACCCGAACATGGTGCAGAATCCGGGCTACTAATCAATGATGAATAACAATTATTAAAAACAATCTGATCATGAAAAAGATACTTATAACGATATGTCTTATCGGAGGATTAGCCATGCTCTGGTCTTGCAGCGATGACAAAGATTCCTATCCGGTACCCAGCGACATCGAAAATCTAAAAGCGACTCCCGCTCCGGGACAGATTACCCTGAGCTGGACCAACCCTGCCGATGAAAACTTATATTATGTACAGATAGAATATACAATCGGAGCCACAGGAAAGTCATACAGAAAACAAGTCAGCCAATACGCCAGCGAATTGGTAATAGACAATCTGCTCCAAAAGTACGGTGAAATAGACTTTACTGTACAAGCCTTCAATCGTGGCAATACGGCAGGGCCCAGCCACCAAATAACGGCTCAGGCAGAAAAAGCCAACCCTACTTTCGGCACTCCCGTAAAGATAGATCTGGACTATAAGAAAATATGGACGAATGCTCCATTTCCTACCCGTCCGATAAAAGACCTGGTAGACGGAAATATAGCAACCTTCTTCCACTCGTGGTGGAGCTCACTAGTGGAAATGCCACATTATCTGGTAGTAGATTTAGGCGAAGAAGTCAGCGCTATTAAATTCCGTTCGACTAATACCAACCGTGCGAACGATAGTTCATGGAAAACGATCAACTTATATACAAGTGATAGTTATAATCCAGCAGAATGGTTTGATGGCGTCGAGAAAATTGATGGCAATACAGTGGATATCTCACAGGCAGGCACCCACAAGGAAACTACCTTAACAGGGCTTCCTAACGGAGTGAGCGAAGTGTATAACTCGGAGATAATTCCGCTGTCAAAACCTTCCCGCTATCTTTGGTTCGAAGTGACAGAGACCACGAAGGGAACCCCTTATTTTGCTTTAGGAGAACTAGAAATCTATCAATGTTCAATGGTCGTACTCGAATAAAAAAAGAATGAAGAAATATATACTGCTTTTCTTTCTATTATCGTTGCTGCCATGCCTGTCTACGGCATGCTCTGACGATGACGGCTCTTCAACCCCCAATTTAACCGTTGGAAAAGAGACAGTTGATTTCAATAGTGAGTCCGGTAGCCAGAATGTAGCTGTTACTACCAATGTGGATATCTGGACCGTCAAATCAGATAAAAATTGGTGCCACCCGTCTGCAGACGGGAAGGCACTGAAAATATCTGTAGACGAAAGTGACGAACGATACGTGCGCAAAGCAACCGTTACCGTTATAGCTGCCGACCAGACAAAGACAATCACAGTACGCCAGTTGGGATACGAAGCAGCCATTTTGGTTGACCAGCCCAGCTTTGAGGTAGGTGTTATCGGTGGAGAAATCCAGTTTAACGTGACGACAAATGTAGAAGTAGCCATCACTTTGCCGGAATGGATTACCGCAAAACCTGCCAGCCGTGCACCGGCCACAGTCACCACCCCCCATAGATATATGGTGAAAGCGACCGGACTTGACAGTCAACGTCATGGCAACATTGAAATAACAGAAGTATTACCGACTATCGATCCCGATACGGAACAGGCAGAACCTGTAAGCGCATTCGTATTTGTTACCCAGAAAGGTCTCAACGAATTTGCCGAAGGCAATGGAGAGGACGTAAAAGGTGATATCAAAATCAAAATAGTGAGCGGGACGGCTTCTTCTTTTCAACCCGGCAGCAACATCGAAAAGTCTTTTGACGGAGATTATTCGACACTTTATCATTCCAGTTGGAGTAATGGTGCAAGCAACTATTTCCCCATCACATTAACCTATAATTTTGAAACAGTCACAGATGTCGATTATTTGATATATCATCCGCGCAACAACGGAAATAATGGTAGACTTAAAGATACAGAAATACAATATTCAGCAGACGGTCACACATTCACAAAACTATTGGATAAAGATTTTCAAGGTTCAGCTACGGCAGGCAAAGTAACATTTGATCAAACGATACAGGCAAAGTCTTTCCGTTTCATCGTAAAAAGCGGTTCCGGCGACGGACAAGGATTTGCTTCATGCGCCGAGATGGAGTTCTTTGCAAAGAATCCCGTGAACTTTGATTATTCGACCCTCTTCACAGATGCAAGTTGCAGTGAACTGAAAACCGGTATTACGGAAGATGACATAGCGCAGTGCGAATACCCGTTCTTTAAAAATATAGCCTACTATATGATTAAAGGCAAGTATCCCGCAGAATTCCGTATCAGCGAGTTCAAGGCATATCCCAATCCGGATATCCAGTCGGAAACCCATAAGACCAACCCTTACAGTCAGTTGGACAATCCGACCGGAATATCGGTCAAGGCAGGTGAAAACCTGATTGTGTTGGTGGGAGACACACACGGATATGACATCGGACTGCGGGTACAGAATCTGGATGCACCAGAGAATGACGGTTTTGGCGGAGTAACCTACTTACTGAATCAGGGAATCAACAAGCTTACTATCAGCGAACAAGGACTGGTGTACGTGATGTACGTCACAAAAACGCTGGACGATCCAGCAGCGGCCCCTGTCAAAATCCATTTTGCATCGGGAAAAGTGAACGGCTACTTCGACTCGCAAAACCCGGAGCATAACGGACGCTGGTCGGAACTGCTCAACAAAGCAACCAACTGGTATTTTGACGTACTGGGGAAATATGCCCACCTCACTTTCGAGACGAGTGACCTCCGGACATACACAGGTTCCAAGGGAGATGAACTGATAGACCTTTATGACAAGATCGTGTACAGCGAGCAGCAGCTGCTGGGATTGGAGAAATACGACAAGATGTTCAGAAACCGGATGTATCTGAATGTCATGTATAAGTCCTATATGTACGCCACAGCCTATCACACAGCCTACAACCGAACAACAATGAATGAAATCTGTAGTCCGGAAAAGCTAAAGACAAGCGCTTGCTGGGGACCGGCACACGAGATAGGACATTGCAATCAGACCCGTCCGGGAGTATTGTGGGGCGGCAACACGGAAGTGACGAACAACATCATGTCCGAGTACATACAGACCACCATTTTCGGCCAGCCCTCCCGCATACAGGTCGAAGACATGGGAATCACCTACCGAAACAGATACTCCAAAGCATGGAGTGGGATTATCGCCACCGGAAGCCCGCACGCCGACTTCCAGAATCTGGGAAAGAATAATGCCAACGATGTATTCTGTAAGCTCGTTCCCTTCTGGCAACTGGAACTCTATTTCGGGAAAGTACTGGGCAGGACTCCATTGCAACAGACGGACAAAGGAGGTTTTTATCCGGAGGTATATGAATACGCCCGTAATAAAGACTACACCGGAATGACTCATGGAGAAATTCAGCTCGACTTTGTGTATGCCTGCTCCAAGATTTCCGGTATGAACTTACTCGACTTCTTCACTAAATGGGGATTCCTGACTCCGGTAGACAAAGAACTGGACGACTACGGGAAAAAGCAGCTGACCGTGACACAAGACATGATAGACGCTCTCAAACAGAAAGTGAACGCACTGGGAGGCACCCGTCCGGATGTCGCTCTAGAATACATCTCAGATAATACGTACGAACTGTATAAAACGAAACCCGCCATCATCAAAGGAGAGAATGCCACTCATGCTCCCAAGACATTTACGGTAGGTTCCGGCGACAATGCGGTGACTTACAACGGTGAGACCATCACGATCAAGAACTGGACCAATGTAGTGACGTACGAAGTGAAAGATGAAACCGACAAATTCATCCTCATCTGCAGCGGCGAAAATGCCCCTTCGTCTGTAGATACATTCACCATTCCGGTTCGCTGGAAAGATGGTTTCCGGTTAAGCGCCGTTTCCGTTACGGGCGAACGTATCGACATTCCAATGAATTGATCGTATCTCAGATACATTCAAGATAACTTTTTATCGGGTTAGGTATCGAAGGGTGTCCGCAGGCGGGCGCCCTTCTTGCGTAACACAATCGTAGCATATTTGTTACGCGTTCTTCAATCAACTGTAAAAAGCAAGAAACGTCAAACCTCTACTTTTGCAGCAAATAATTAACGCACGCTAACATTTATGAAACGATTTCTCAGATTAGTCTCTTTGACTCTTTTAATCATGAGTACAAGCGGAAATACTTTTGCAGAGGAAAAAGTAAACGTAGCCCGACAGGGTACGATCCGCGGACGCATAGTAGACACTTCCAAGCAAATTCTTCCGGGAGCCTCCATCTACATCGAAAAACTACATACCGGAGTGACAAGTGATGTCAACGGTTATTATACATTCGCCAATCTCACACCGGGCACATACACCGTGAAAGTCAGCTACGTAGGCTACTCTCCCGTCGAAATGAAAATCACCATTCCGGCAGGAAAGACACTCGAAAAGGACGTCGTACTCAATGAAGGGCTCGAACTGCAGGAAGTAGTGGTAGGCGGCGCCTTCCAGGGACAACGCCGCGCCATCAACTCACAAAAGAACAACCTCGGAATCACCAATGTCGTTTCAGCCGATCAGGTCGGAAAGTTCCCCGATTCCAATATCGGCGATGCCCTCAAACGTATCAACGGTATTAATGTACAATACGACCAGGGGGAAGCTCGCTTCGGACAAGTCCGCGGTACCTCCGCCGACCTCAGTTCCGTGACCATCAACGGCAACCGCCTCCCTTCTGCCGAAGGCGATACCCGTAATGTCCAGCTCGACCTCATCCCCGCAGACATGGTGCAGACAATCGAAGTGAACAAAGTCGTTACCTCGGATATGGACGGAGATGCCATCGGCGGCTCCATCAATCTGGTGACAAAAAGCACTCCTTACAAACGGATGTTCAGCGCCACAGCAGGAACCGGCTACAACTGGATCAGCCAGAAAGCACAGTTGAACTTAGGATTTACCTACGGCGACCGTTTCTTCAATGACAAACTGGGAATGATGGCCGCCATCTCTTATCAGAACGCTCCGTCAGGATCGGACGATGTGGAGTTTGAATATGACGTCAACAAAAAAGGCGAAGTAGTCATGGTGGAAGCACAGAAACGCCAGTACTACGTAACCCGCGAACGCCAAAGCTACTCACTGGCTTTCGACTACGACATCAACCCGAACCACCGGCTGACGCTGCAAGGTATCTACAACCGTCGCCACGACTGGGAAAACCGCTACCGCGTCACCTATAAGGATTTGGATAAGACAGGACTAGACGACGAAGGAGATATGCAGCAATCCGCCCAGATCGAGACAAAAGGAGGAACACCCGACAACAGAAATGCCCGTCTGGAATTACAACAGACAATGGACCTCAGTCTGAGCGGTGAACATCAGTTCGGAAAGCTGTCCGTCAACTGGGGAGCTTCCTACGCCCGTGCCAGCGAAGACCGTCCGAACGAAAGATACTTCAGCCTGAAACAGGACTTCCTCGGCTTTACCGTCGTAGATGCCGGCGACCGTTTCCCTTACGTGACTACGGACGTCAACTTGCACAACGGAGAAGCGGACGGCGAAAGGGGCAAATGGAAAGTGAAGGAACTGACCGAAAGCAACCAGGAAATCTACGAAAAAGACCTTAAGTTCAAAGTCGACTTCGAACTTCCGCTGACAAACGGTATCTATGGTAACAGCCTGCGGTTCGGAGCAAAGTACGCCTCCAAGACCAAAGACCGCAACACCCTTTGCTATGATTACGCAGATGCGTACAAGGACGCTTTCGACAAGGATTACATGAACAACCTCACCAGCCAGATTCGTGACGGATATATGCCGGGAAATCAATATAAGCCGACCGATTTCGTATCCAAAGAATACCTGGGTTCACTCGACCTCAGCAGTATGGAAGGCGAACAGGTACTCGAAGAATCCTCCGGCAACTACCACGCCCGTGAGAACGTAACTTCCGCCTTCTTCCGCTTCGACCAGAACTTGGGAAAGAAGATAAAAATGATGGCAGGCTTACGCATGGAAGCCACCCACATCAAATACAACGGCTGGAACTGGAACGTAGCCGACGACAAAGACGAGACAGAAACTCTCGAACCTACCGGAAACCATAAGAACAGCTATGTCAACTGGCTCCCCAGCCTCTTGTTCAAATACGATGTGAACGACGACTTAAAGCTCCGCACTTCGTTCACCGAGACACTGAGCCGCCCGAAATACTCTGCATTGATCCCCTGTGTCAACATCAACCGCAGCGACAACGAACTGGTGATGGGTAACTCCGACCTGACCCCGACCATCTCCTACAACCTCGACCTCAGCGCAGACTACTACTTCAAAAGTGTCGGTCTGATCAGCGCAGGTATTTTCTACAAAAAGATCAATGACTTTATCGTCGATCAGGTTATCGGTGACTACACCTATCAGAACAACGAATACAAGAAGTTCACCCAACCCAAAAACGCCGGCGACGCCGACCTGCTGGGCGTAGAACTGGCCTATCAACGCGACTTCGGCTTCATCGCCCCCGCACTGAAATGTATCGGTTTCTATGGTACGTACACCTACACCCACACCCAAGTGAACAACTTCAACTTCGAAGGTCGTGAGAACGAGAAAGACCTGTCCCTGCCAGGATCACCCGAACATACAGCCAATGCTTCCCTTTACTTCGAAAAGAAAGGCTTCAACGTACGCTTCTCCTACAACTACGCTTCGAGCTTCATCGACGAAATGGGAGAAGTGGCAGCCCTCGACCGTTACTATGACGCAGTGAGCTACATGGACCTGAACGCCAGCTACACCTTCGGCAAGAAGATAAAGACCACGTTCTATGCAGACGCCACCAACCTGCTGAACCAGCCTCTTCGTTACTATCAGGGAACCAAAGACCGCACCATGCAGGCGGAGTACTACGGTGTAAAGATTAATGCCGGCGTAAAAGTTAACTTCTGACAATGCGAAAAGCGAAAACCTCCGTTCCTAAGAATGGAACGCCCCGTTGGTTTTAAAGGAACGGGGTCTTGGTTTTAAACCAACGCCTCGTTCCTTTAAAACCAAAAGAACAGAGAATTTCAGTCTTTCAATAACGGCAATTATAAACAACTAATAATCAATATAATATGAAGATAAAAAGCTTATTCATTCTTCTTTTTCTTTCCGTCTTTACATTCGCTCACGCACAGCTCACGGATTATTCCATCTTTGACAAGAAGTTTAACTTCTATGTAGCCAATGATTTAGGTCGCAACGGCTACTATGACCAAAAGCCAATCGCCGAACTGATGGGCACAATGGGCGAAGAGATAGGCCCCGAATTTGTATTAGCCACCGGAGACGTTCACCACTTCGACGGAGTGCGCAGCGTGAACGACCCTTTGTGGATGACCAACTACGAGCTTATCTACTCCCACCCCGAACTGATGATCGACTGGTTCTCCATCTTAGGCAACCACGAATATCGCGGAAACACTCAGGCAGTACTGGACTACACGAACATCAGCCGCCGCTGGTCGATGCCCGACCGTTACTACACCAAGGTATTCGAAGAAAAAGGAGCTACTATCCGCATCGTCTGGATAGACACCACTCCGCTGATTGATAAATACCGCAACGAAAGCGATAAATATCCGGATGCCTACAAGCAGGACATCAGCAAACAGCTGTTATGGCTGGAATCTGTGCTGGCAAGCGCCAAGGAAGACTGGATCATCGTGGCTGGTCACCACCCCATCTATGCCTACACTCCGAAAGAAGAAAGCGAGCGGCTTGACATGCAGAAACGCGTAGACAGCATTCTGCGCAAGCACAACGTAGATATGTACATCTGCGGTCATATCCACAACTTCCAGCATATCCGTGTACCGGGAAGCGATATTGACTATGTGGTCAACTCCGCCGCCTCCCTCGCACGCAAGGTAGAACCCATCGAAGGTACAAAATTCTGCAGTCCCGAACCGGGTTTCTCCGTTTGCTCTATCGACAAGAAGGAGCTTAATCTGCGTATGATAGATAAAAAGGGAAATGTACTTTATACAGTGACCCGAAAGAAATAAGTTCTCTATTAAAGAAAAAAATTCTACTCTCAGAAAAAACACACACGACAAAGGGCGTCTCCTTCGCGATGAAGGGGGCGCCCTGATTTATTATAGTAATCCTTTATTCAGAGATCATTTTGCAATATTTCGAGTTACAGTACATACTCTCGTAGGAAATTACTTTTATAATAGGCAATCAGCTACAACACGGACTTCAAGTCCAGAACTTACAATAGGACACGATGCGGATAATCATTTATTTTAATTTTAGCACCCGTTAATATTGTTTTAAATATTTAACAATGAGTATTATCGCTGGGGTGCGCTACGATAAAAGTCATTGTTTTGTAGTTTGAAGACTTGTTGGCAATTACTAAAATGTTGTATTGATCTTGGTACGACATGTAATATCATCTCTTCATGTGGTCCAGGCTTATCTATAACTCTTTTTACAATTCACCCAATATTGGAAACAAGCCCAAAAGGTATGTTTTTATCAATTAAAATCCGCAAACACAAAAACATTATTACTTTCCTCATTTTCAAGAAGTGAAGCAACCAGTTCTTTGAGTTTACCACTGAGCTTGTTTTTGTAATATGCTTCTTCGAGTTCAGCAAAATCCAGTTCAAAGTGGTATGCATGTTCATAATAATTAAAAAGCCGGGGATTGATATACAACTCTTTTCCTTCAAAATCGGAAAGAGTTATTTTTTGGCGAAACAGTTCTCCTGTTGCTTTGTTGCGCATATAATACTTTGGTGTCGGAGATTTCCCTGTTTCCCGATAAGGGTAAACCGCTATAAACTGATATTTTCCCGCATCCATGCAGATATCCATAACCGTCATTGGGTTTTGACTGCTCAATATTGGTTTTTTGTGCATATATGGAGTTAAATGCTTTTCTTTGCTGTAATGAAAAACGGTGTCGGATTCGGGATTGTATAAAAGTAATCCGTCAGCCGACTTTCTCACACGTCCGTAATTCACCTGACTAGTAAATACACTGTTTTTATAACTCAGATCTATATTTTCGTTTGGTAGTGAGATATAATCCAGCACTGTACCATCCAATTTGGAAATAAGAAAGAAAACTGAATCAATGGTTTGTTCTACTTCTGGGGCATTGCTTTGCATGGTAGATTGCCACAATTTCGTGTTATCATACACCAATATGGACACATCGTCAAACAAAGCCATTTGTCCGTTAACATTCACCTGAGGTAAATTTATTTTCCTTTTGAATTCACCCAATGATGAATAGACCATAATATGATTGCTAAAGTCGGGCGAAACAAACACTTCATCATTTGCCTCATCATACATTAGCGAAGCTGCATCGCTGTATTCTTCCGGTCCCTGTCCCCTACGGTTAAAATGTGATTTGGGATTTCCCTCTTTTGAGAAAAACAGCACGCTGTTCTGAGAGCGGTCTATAACAATAATATTGTTTTCGGTTACATAATCAATGCTGCCTTTATAGAGATAATCATCAGTTTTTGAATTGAGGTGCAGATAAGAGACACCCGCAATATCGGTGAGCTCAATTTTCTTTTCGGGATATTCTTCGGTGACATCAATAAATGCCAGTTTCTCTTGCAGTTCGTTATTAGAGGTGCAACTTGCAATTACAAGTGATAAGACTAAATAGAATACTTTTCTCATATTCGTAATATCTAAAAATTGTGCTAAGTTAGTCTTTTTTCTATTATTACGTTTGAAGCAATCATAAATATTCCAGCATATACACGAAAACATGAAATAAGAGTAGACTAATCAGCAATCAAAAGTAACGGTAGACAGACTTGTATATCCCCAAATATACAGCTGGGAATATTTATTACTTATAGATGATGAGCCTATATTACTCTGATTTATTACTCTGATTAGCAGTATCCGCAGGTTTACTCTTGCTTAGATCATCCTTGGGAATCGTTGTTTCATTCCCATCACGGACAGCCATGTAATGCGGAGACATAATCTCGATTCCCGCTTCATTAAACTTATCCTGAATAGTCTGGTGCAAATCAGAATAAATCTGCGCCATCTTATGCGCCTCTTTGATATAAGCATTAATCTGATACACCGGATACCAGTCACTCAACGAAGTTTCCAGCACAAACGGGCGCGGATCATCCACCACTCCGGGGGTATTCAATGCAGCATCAATCAGTATCTGATTGACCTGACGCCAGGGAACATCATAACCGATGGATACCTCCGAATGGATAATCAAGCCATACTCCCGTGCCGATGTACTATAATTCACCGTATGAGAGGACATAATAAAAGAATTGGGCACCGTCACCACCTCATTTTTCGGAGTGCGGATACGGGTGACAAGCGGCGTCTTCTCTATAATATCGCCGGTGGTATCGTTCAGTTTAATCCGGTCGCCCATCTTGAACGGGCGCATATAAGTAATCACCAGTCCGGCAATAATATTGCCGATAACGGTACTCGATCCGAGCGAAACAATCAATCCGACAAAGACCGAAATGCCCTGAAATACACCCGATTTAGAGCCTGGCAGATAAGGGTAAATCATTGCAATCATAAACGCGTAGAGCAGGAACCGGACGATGTGGAAGGTCGGCATTGCCCAATCCGGATAGAAACCATTGAATTTGAGACGCCCCGCCTCTATCTCACGAGCCAGATAAAGCACCATACGTACCAGATACTTCACCGCATACCAGATAACAACAATTGTAAACAGATTGGGGATATAGTCTATAATATCCACAAAGATATTCCGAATCGGATTCCAGATATAACCTAGTAAGCGATAGGCTAATCCTTCGGTCTGCGGGAAGATGATAAAAATCAGCGGGACAGTGATTACCAACTGTATCCCCATAAGGATATAACGCCCGATGCCGGCAAGGAAGACCAAGAGATTGGCTTGTTTCTGGGCATCCAGCAACTCGTATCCCTGGATAGACACAGGCTTTATCTTCGTATCTTTCAGACGCAGGATGCGTACTTTCAGTTTGCGGAACAGCCAGTTGGTCAGACGGAAAAGGAGATACTGGCCGACAATCACCAGCAGGAAATAAAGGATACGTTTCGCCATCCGCCACACGCTATGTTCCGCTTTCATCTCATGCAGTTTGGTGATCACATTCTGCCGCCTCTCCTTGGCAAGGGAGTCACGGGAGACTCCTTCCCACAAAGCATCCTGGTCTGTAAGAGACAGCAATACCTTGTTGCCATACATCAGGTCGGAAACAATATCCGAATGGTCGATGGAGACGGAATCGGGACGGAGATTAAAACGCTTTCCTATCTCTTCGATAGCGGCACCAGTCATCTGTGCCCGTTGCTGGGGAGCGTATCCGCCGCGTTTTGTAAAAAGATAAAACAGGGTATCACCTTCGGCAATGACGGGTACTCCTTTCGTGAACTGACGCAAAGAGTCGATACGCTGCCGTTGCTGGGATAATTTCACCGAATCGGCTGCCATTGTCTGAAGCCTCATCTGCTCCATCTCCATGCGCATATTGGCTTCATTGAGCCGGGCCTCTTCCAGGGATTTCTGCAAATTTGCCACACGGGCAGAATCTGAATCCCGGCGCAAGGAGGTTGGATGCGTTGCTACTGTATCTCCGGCAAAGATCTTCTTGACTGCCTGCTCCAGTTGCGCCTGTACATTCACCGCAAAGGATGCCATGATCAGCAGTAGCGCAAACCGTTTTATTTTTTTCATATCCATATAGAATGATTCCAGTTTGTGAATGAAATATAAATTCACTTTTCATTAAACATAGCAAACATACGGATTGTTTTTGACATAACAACTTCCAAAATGATTATCTTTGCCACCAAAAGAGAAAAATTATGAATATACTGTTCCTCATCGGAGGATTAATCCTCATTCTTCTAGGAGCTAACGGACTGACAGACGGTGCTGCTTCCGTAGCCAAACGTTTCCGCATACCTTCTATTGTCATCGGACTAACCATTGTTGCCTTCGGCACGTCCGCTCCGGAACTGACGGTGAGTGTCTCTTCTGCTCTGAAAGGAAGCGCAGATATTGCTATAGGTAATGTAGTAGGAAGTAACATTTTCAATACACTGATGATCGTGGGATGTACGGCACTGTTCGCTCCGATTGTCATCACCCGGAATACCTTACGAAAGGAGATTCCGCTCTGTATCCTTTCGTCTTTGGTGTTACTGATATGCGCCAATGACATATTCCTGGACCATGCCACAGAAAATATACTGAACAGAGTAGACGGTTTGCTTTTACTCTGCTTCTTCGCTATCTTCATGGGATATACGTTTGCTATCGCTTCTCCCCAATCTTCTCCTACACCGGAACCGGCAGGACATGAACACACGGCACCGGAAGAAGAGATCAAGCTACTTTCGTGGTGGAAATCCATTCTCTATATCATTGGCGGACTGGCAGCACTCATCTATGGAGGTCAGCTGTTCGTCAACGGAGCTACAGGGATTGCCCGCAGCATGGGAGTCAGCGAATCCATTATCGGATTAACGCTGGTAGCCGGAGGAACTTCCCTGCCGGAGCTTGCCACTTCCATCGTCGCCGCACTGAAAAAGAATCCGGAAATGGCTATCGGAAATGTAATCGGCAGTAATCTCTTCAATATCTTCTTTGTATTGGGGTGCAGCGCCAGTATCACTCCCCTCCATCTTAGCGGAATTACAAACTTCGACCTGTTCACACTGGTAGGTTCCAGCATTCTGCTCTGGCTGTTCGGGCTGTTCTTTGCCAAGCGGACCATTACACGGATAGAAGGAAGCATTATGATACTTTGCTATGTAGCGTATACGGTGGTACTGATTTATAATTCTTAATAAAGTAATCCATACCCAACAATAAAAGGCTACCGGTAATCATACCCGAAGCCTTTCACTTTTATCATAGAAACAAATCATTTATTCCACTTCAACCGCAGTCAATACATTCACGCCATACTTTCCATCCTTAGAAATCCACCAGTCCGTATCCCCATTGGCACAATGGATGGCATAACGAGGATTATATCTGAGTCTGTCCGATCCGTCCGGTATCCACAGACCTAACTTATAAGTTCCGGCAGTCACCGAGGCAGGGAGTTCAAGAGATACATCCACTGTATGCATCAGCGAAGTATAAGCAGAATCCTTTGGTTCGAACGGTTGCCAGTTCTTTGGATTGGCATCGGTCGGAAATTCCGTAACCTCTCCTGCATCATCAATCAATACAAAATAAACAGGATGTTCACCAAATACGGTGGCAAAACCTCTGTTCTTCAAGCTCAGTTTCAAGACGTTCTCCTTTCCACTCACGAATTTGGAGGGAAGCTGAAGTGATTGCAGCTCAATCCGGTAACCCAGATGATCACGTATATAATCGAACATATTGCGTTTTACCTTCGTTCCGTCTTTCTTCCGGAAGTAACTGTCGGACACCGGCATATGATGCTGGAGAAGGGAGTCTTCCGTTATCATCGTTTTCTTCCAGACCACCATGGAATATTCGGGCGGATTATTCTCGTCAAACCGGTTGTTGGGATGTTGCTCCTTATAATTATGTATGATACTTAGCGAAGTATAATGCTGGAGGAATAAACGTCTCGCCGCCTGCATACCGTCAATAATCCATCCGGCAGAAGGACTGTCCGGATCAGCGCCCACGCTCCAGAATCCCCAGGGCAGTTCACCGTCTACTACGAGGTAAGGAGATTCCGCCACTATCTGATCGAACTTCGGTGTCCCTTCGTGCATATCGGCATCCCATCTGTCGGGGCGTATGACAATGAAGTCATCATGGAAAGAAAGTCTCTTATAAAGTTCCGGTTTATCTTTCAGCAGGTTCTTAAATTCCGGGAGTCTGACTTGTACATTTCTCTCCGCAGGAACCACAGAAAGCAGTTTTTCCAATACGGCAGCCTTTGTTTCTTCCGAGTTTTCCAGTCCCTGAACCGAACTGTGCCATTCGCCCCACGCGCCAATCATTCCGGCTTGTACGACCAGAATCAAGTCTTTATTTTTCTCCAGGAAAGGTTTTAATTGATCCAAGTGCGCCAGTATCTGTTCGCCGGTAGGACCGACAGGCGACCGTCCCATAAAGTCGCGTTCGTAGGCAAAGCGCAGTACGGCCTTTTTTCCTTGCTTTTGCAGTTCATCAAAATATGCCTGCATGGTCCGGAAGTTTTCTTCAGACAGCTCTTTACCTATTAAATAAGTCAGATAAAAGTAGCTCTGTGAGAGTGAAACACTATCTGCTACATACTTAGCAGACAATTCATTCAGTTCTTCGGTAGGAGTGTCTTTTTCGTGCAGCACATCCACCGCGGTTTCCAGCCGGAATCCCCTGCCCGGGTTATATAATCCATTTTCTCCCTGCGGGTCATCTACACAGATTCCACGAAACTCCAGCGTCCGTTGACTATGACCGCATCCGCTTGCCAATAAAGCAAAGAGTGCAACTATCATGCTGCTACCTATCCAATTCCTTTTCATAGTAATAATTTTGTTTACCGGACAAATGTATGACAAATCCGGTGACAAGCATTATTTACCGGTCATTTTGTATAAGAAAGTATCAGCATCTGATAAATAACGCAAAAGTATTAGTTAATGCTAAAATTGTATTTGCCCTGCTGTCGGAATAATTCTACCTTTGCCATACGCTTCAGCTATGCCTCCATAGCCGTAGATTTAATCTTAAAAATAAGGCAATACATGAAAAGACTTCATTGGATCTTACTATTAATGATTCTGCTGATCCCGACAGAAAGTATCAGTGCCAAAAAGAAAACAGAGAAAAGTGACAGAGAAATCTGGTGCGACGTAATGTACCGGATGGCTGCTCCTGTATTAAGCAACATGAGCGAAGGTCTGCTGAAACAGAATATGCTCGTAGAATTAAGTCCGACATGGGACGGGCGCAATCAGAACGTCACTTATATGGAATGCTTCGGTCGTCTAATGGCGGGACTGGCACCGTGGCTGTCATTGCCCGACGATGAAACTCCGGAAGGACTCCAACGCAAACAACTGCGGGAATGGGCATTGAAAAGCTATGCTAACGCGGTAGATCCCGCTTCCCCCGATTATCTGTTATGGCGTCAGGAGAATCAGACCTTGGTGGATGCCGCCTTCCTGGCAGAAAGTTTCCTGAGAAGTTATGATGCCTTATGGATGCCATTGGACAGCATCACCAAGCAGCGGTATATCGCCGAATTTACGGATCTCAGACGGGTCGATCCTTCCTATAGCAACTGGCTGTTGTTCAGCGCCACCGTCGAGTCCTTCCTTCGGAAAGCTGGTGCGCCCAGTGACACTTACCGCATCAGTTCCTCTCTGCGCAAGATAGAAGAATGGTATGTAGGTGACGGCTGGTATTCGGACGGACCTCGTTTCGCATTCGATTATTACAATAGCTTCGTCATACATCCTATGTATATAGAAGCACTGGAGATAATCACCGAAGCCGGCAAACGTGAGAAGATAGGAAATATGCCCGGCTGCAACTTCCATGAAGCGATCAGACGTGCCCAACGATTCGGAGTAATCCTCGAACGCCTCATCTCTCCGGAAGGTACGCTACCTGTTTTCGGACGTTCTATCACTTACCGTACCGGCTCTTTGCAGACATTAGCGCTGCTTGCGTGGCGCAACTGGCTTCCCGAAGAATTATCAAACGGACAGGTACGCGCAGCCATGACGGCTGTCATCCAACGTATGTTCGGAGACGGCCGCAACTTCAATACAGCAGGCTTTCTGACACTGGGATTCAACGGTTCCCAGCCCGGTATCTCCGATTATTACACTAATAACGGCAGCTTGTATATGGCATCGCTTGCTTTCCTCCCGCTAGGTCTGTCTGCCGATGATCCCTTTTGGACGGATGCTTCACAATCCTGGACTTCGAAAAAAGCATGGGAAGGAGAAGAGTTTCCGAAAGATCATTCTTATCATAAAGAATAAGTGAGAATCAGCGTCTTATAATAGTTTCCAGTGCGACTGGAAACTATTGTCCATTCACACCGGAAACTGTTTTATCACAGCCAGCTCTTGACTTTTCCTTTTTTATTTTGTATCTTTGAAGGTAGTAAAAAGAAGAAAAGCAATATGAAACGTATAAAATATAAGACATAACAGCAGTCAATAAGGCATCTGTTTCCATCTATAAAGGAATGGAAAAGGGAGAAAATCAGCACTGATTTTCTCCCTTTTTGTTTATATAATTCCAAGGTTACTCAGAAATTTCCCAAAAATAGTTTTTAATAAACTTGGATACCGTTTATAATAAACCCTTCAACTATTTATTAAAAACGCTCAAACGGTTTATTATAAAACTGTAAGGATATTATTGTAGCCAAGCCGAAAGGATATTCATATTTGAGCAGAAGAATCATTAAAACGGTCAATATTATAGACAAATAGTCAACGACAGAATTTGACAGCCAAAGAAACAACGCCAAGCAAAAGACAAAATTTTAAAAGAAATACCATAAAAGTATTAGTATCTGCTAATATTATATTTGTCTCCCCCTTAAAATAGTCTTACCTTTGCTCATCATTAGTTATGGCCTTTGATTCAATAACGAATAAAACATTAACCATATAAATAAAAGTATCATGAATAAACAAACCTTTTTAACACTACTTGCTACATTCGCACTCCTCTTCAGTTTCACTTTCTCCTGCCATGCCAAAGGAAAAGACAAAGCTAAACACGTTGTTTTCATCGGTTTGGACGGCTGGGGAGCCTACAGCCTTCCCAAAGCAGATATGCCAAACGTAAAGAAACTGATGGAGGACGGAGCTTACACACTGAAAAAGCGTTCTGCCCTCCCCTCTTCCAGCGCCATCAACTGGGCATCCATGTTTATGGGAGCCGGACCGGAACTTCACGGATACACCGAATGGGGATCTAAAACACCGGAACTTCCCTCACGCGTATTAAATAAGAATGGTATCTTCCCTACTGTTTTTCAATTACTGCGCGATGCCCGCCCGGAAGCGGAAATCGGTTGCCTGTATGAATGGGAAGGAATTAAATATTTAGTAGATACGCTGTCTTTAAGTTATCACTATCATGTTGCCGACTGCAACAAGACTCCGAAAGAACTGGGCAATATGGCTTCTTCTTATATAAAGGAGAAACACCCCGCTCTTGTAGCCATCTGCTACGACGGTCCGGACCACACCGGACACACTGCCGGACACGACACACCGGAATATTACGAGAAACTTAAAGAACTGGATATGTATGTCGGCCAAATCGTTCAGGCGGTAAAAGACGCAGGAATGCTGGATGATACCATTTTCATATTAACTTCCGATCACGGAGGTATCGATAAAGGTCATGGCGGAAAAACCATGCAAGAAATGGAAACTGCTTTCATCATATCCGGCAAGAATATTAAGAAAGGACTCCGGTTTGACGATGTAAGCATGATGCAATACGATGTGGCGTCCACCATCGCCCGCATCTTTCATTTAGAACAACCACAAGTTTGGATAGGTAGACCCATGGAGATTGTTTTCAAATAATCATTTAGGATGATTAACAGGAAGGGAAAAGGAGAAGCTAAAATAACTGGCTTCTCCTTTTTTATTTATCTATCCACGCTCATAAGATAGGAGATTATAAATACTATTTCTTATAAGTAACAAAATGAGCAGTCATAATAGTTTTATTTCCTATAAGTAATAGAAATCACACCTCCACAGCTGTTAATTACCGAATAATACTTGCATCAACATACATATCCTTATACCTTTGTCCCCCGGTAACACAACATAATATAACTTCAATCATAAAATGTACTCTTTTGACATTCTTAATAAGCAATCCAACTGATTAAAGCAGCATTCAAACACTCTGATAGGACATCTTATCTTTTGTTTATTCAAATTAAAATACAATACGATAGAATTGTATTAGTAAATGATAAAATACTACTTGTCTGACGGAGCATTATCGCCTACTTTTGCATCATCAGTTATTGGTTGAAGTTTCCATGGATCAATCAACAATTGAATAGAGTTTATAATCTAATACAATAAATTATGAGAAGAAAAATTTATTTTCTACTATTCTTTTTTCTTTGCCTGACTAGCATTCCACTGGCAGCCCAGGATATTGAAATAAAAGGAATGGTAACAGAAGCTACAACAAATGAACCCTTACCAGGAGTCACAGTCAGAGTGAAAGGTAAAGACACCGGCACAGTAACAGACATGGATGGTAAATACTCCATCAAAGCGAATAAAGGGAATATACTGATATTCTCAACAATAGGTATGAAACAAATAGAAAAAGCTGTCACGTCCGGAACTCCAATCAATGTATCTATGGAAGAAGATAATATCGCTCTGGAACAAGTAGTAGTGATTGGTTATGGTACAGTGAAGAAGAGTCATCTTTCGGGGGCTGTAGGTTCGGTTAGTGCAAAAGAACTTAACGGTCAGGTTGCTTCTAACGCAGCCACAGCCTTACAAGGGAAAATACCCGGAGTATCAGTAGCCAGTTCCAGTGGTGATCCCAATGGAAGTATGACGATCAATGTTCGTGGTATCAGCTCTTTATCCAACAACAATCCACTTTATGTAGTAGACGGAGCATTTGGAGATATCAGTATGGTCGATCCTAACGATATTTCCTCTATCGAAGTTTTAAAAGATGCTGCTGCGGCAGCAATCTACGGTTCACGTGCAGCAGGTGGTGTTGTACTGATTACCACTAAAAGCGGTCGTAAAGACATGCCGACTAAATTAGATGTCAATTTCTTCACAGGAATCAGCCAGACTCCCAAAACACTGAAAGTTTTTAATGGAGAAGAATACAGCCGCTTCACACGCTACTACAAATTAGCAGGCGACGGTTATGGTGCAGAAAACGGAGCTACCCCTTTCATTGGTGAAGGAACAGACTGGCAAGACGTGATGTTGCGCACAGCCATGACTTATAAAGCCAATGCTACCATCAGCGGCGGTTCCAAAAGCGGTTCTTACAGTTCATCTGTCAGCTACCTTAATAAAGAAGGTATACTGCGCAACACTGATCATGAATCTTACAATATCCGTTTGAAAAGCGATTATTCTTTCTTCGACAATCGCTTGACAATAGGTGAATCTATGATTGTAAATCTGACAAAAGGTAGTGGATACATTCATCAGGATACCATGTTCGATATCTTTCAGTTCCCGTCAGTAGTACCGGTATACGATCCTACAAACGCAGGGGGCTGGGGTACTTCCAATGACATCAATTTACCGAATCCATTGGCTGAAATGACAGTCAACGACGAACGGACAGAAACAACCAAGATTTTCCTCAATGCCTATTTACAGGCTGAAATCATCAAAGGACTAAAGTACAAACTCAATGTAGGTATCAGAAAAGAGCATACTAAGTGGCGTTATTACAAGGATGTATACGATTTAGGAACATTCGGTAAAAACGACAAGCCCGACCTTGAAGAAAAATCGTCAACATGGGAATCATGGGTATTAGAAAACACCCTGAATTATGACCGTACATTCGGCAAACACAATTTGTCACTCCTTGCCGGATACTCTGCCCAGAAAGACAAAAGTTACAGCCTTTATGGTAAAAATGGAGATATGCCCCAGTTCATTGAAACAATGCCGGGCAATGTAGATCCTTCCAACCTGAAAGCATCCAGTTCGCTGAATGAACTTGCATTGGTATCTCTGTTCGGACGTGTCATGTATTCCTTTGACGACCGTTATTTATTCTCGGCATCTATTCGCCGTGACGGTTCTTCACGTTTCAGAAGTGGACATCAATATGGTGCATTCCCTTCTGCTTCTATTGGATGGAACATCAACCGCGAAAAATTCTTTAAACCTTTAGAGAATGTATTCGATCAGTTGAAGCTGCGTTTTAGTTATGGTAAACTCGGTAATCAGGAGATGACCAGCTACTATCCGACACAAAGTGTAGTATCGGACGGCATGAACTATGTGATGAATAATTCGCCTTGGTTTGGTTCTATGCCATATGTGCAGGCAATCTCACCCGCCAATTTAACATGGGAAAATACGGAGACCTATAACATCGGTTTAGATGTCAGTCTGCTAAACGGACGATTGACGCTTACTGCTGATGCTTACGTTAAGAATACAAATGATGTGCTATTACCTATTCCTTCTACCGCATCTACCGGTATCAGCGGAAACTCTATTCAGAATGCGGGACAAGTACGGAACAAAGGATTCGAACTTGCGGTCAACTATCGCGGTGCCATCAAGGAAAAGTTCAACTATTACATCGGTGCCAATATCGCAGCCGACAAGAATGAAGTGACCAAAATAACATTAGGCGGACAAAACCTGATGATCTCCGGATACAGCGCACACGGTGCCGGTGGTCGCGGTATCAATATGTTTGCAGAAGGGCACCCGATGTCATATTTCAACCTGATCGAAACAGACGGATTATTCCGCTCGGCAGAAGAGATCGCTAATTATAAAAACAAAGACGGTGAACTCATCCAGCCCGCTGCACAAGTTGGTGATGTCCGCTACAAAGACTGGAACGGTGACGGCAAAATAAACACAGATGACCAGCATGACGTAGGAAGTCCGTTCCCCGATTTCACTTTTGGCATAAGACTCGGCGGCGAATGGAACAACTTCGACTTTAACCTTTTCTTTGACGGAATGGTAGGCAACAAGATATATAATTATCCCCGTTATCGCCTGGAATCAGGAAACTTCAACGGAAACATGAGTACCGTATTGGCCAATTCATGGAGACCGGACAATCAGAACACTGATATTCCTCGTTTCTCTAAGACTGACGGTGCAGACAACAAATGGGCATACACCGACAGATGGCTGGAAGACGGCTCGTACATACGTTTGAAAACATTGGACATTGGCTATACATTACCCAAAGTTCTGACAAAGAAAATCAAACTTGAAAACGTAAGAATATACACTTCAATGGAGAACCTGTTCACATTGACCAAATATTCCGGCTATACCCCCGACCTGGGTGAAAGTTCTGTCGCAGGTGTTGCTTACAATGTATTCTCAAGAGGTATCGACCAGGGACGCTATCCATTGCCCCGTACTATTTCTTTCGGAATACAAGTCAACCTGTAATACCTTAAATTAATATTAAACATTAAACAGTTTATGAACATGAAAAGAAATTGGTTATCATATATGTGCATGGCAGCTCTTTTTTCCGGAGCGCTGACATCGTGCAACGAATCCAGCTTTTTGAATCTGTCGGACCCCAATTACTTCACGGAAAGCAACTTCTGGAAAGATAAAGCAGATGCAGAAAGTGCTTTGGCAGCCGCCTATTCTCCGATAAAAGGAGCCATGTACGGATACTTCGGCGCATTTGACGGCTGGCTAAACTTAAACGGTCGTGGTGACGATATCTACACAATCAAAGGAGAAGAAGTTCCGATGTGGAATATTGCAAACTTCCTGAACTCGCCCTCTACCGGAAATGATCCTTACGGAGCGCTTTATTCAGGCATCCAGCGTGCCAACATCGTACTGCGGTATATTGATCAGATACCTGCATCAGGTATTACTGAAGAAGACCGCTCGATGATCAAAGGCGAAGCACTCTTTCTGCGTGGCTATCAATACTTCCTGTTAGTCAACAATTACAAAGAAGTGCCTTTGAGACTGATTCCATCCAACGAAGATGAAACCAATAAAGCCGCTGCTACAGAAGCTGCATTATGGGCACAAGTAGAAGAAGATCTGGATAACGCCATCAAATGCAACCTGCCAGTAGAACGCTCTACTGCCAAAGAACGCATAACTAAAGGTGCAGCTATTGCAATGCTGGGCAAAGTATATGCCACCCAACACAAATATCCGGAAGCCAAACAGCTATTAGGTACATTACTGAAAGCTCCTTATTCTTACGAATTGATGGACAACTTCGAAAAGAATTTCACAAATGAAGAAGAGTTCAATAAAGAATCCGTATTTGAACTGGCATACAGTCCGGACGGAGACTACTCCTGGAGCAATGAAAGCGGTATCTGTTTAGGTTGCTACATTCCTCAGTTTATCGGCCCGGTAAAATCCGGCGGATGGGCTAAATTAATGCCGAACTCCCTGATCGTAGGAGAGTTTACAAAAGAAACACGTCCGAGTGATGCAGATACCAAGTTTGACAAACGTATGTATGCCAGCCTCTTTTTTGATGCTGCCAACTATGGAGATAAAGTTCCTAACGAGAAATGGTATGGAAATAATTACTCCATGGATGATCTTTGGGAAGGCAATGAAGGAAAAATGGCAGGCGGAGCACCAAGTTTCAACGTCAATGGAACAGCAGGTAAATTCCTGATAAAGAAAAATACCGCATATTATGTGGATGACAAGGCACCGGACAACATGGGCAACAAAGAAGGAAGGTCCAGCAATTTGCGCGTAATGCGCTTTGCCGAGGTACTGTTGCTTTATGCTGAAGCATGCGCCAAAACCAATGATCCGGATGGTGCCAACTATGCTTTAAAGCAAATCCGCCAAAGAGCAGGACTTACGGAAAAGACTTTTGCACAAGCTGAATTAATGAATGAAATAGAACACCAATGCTTATTGGAGTTCTTTGCGGAAGGACATCGTTTTGACGATTTGAAACGTTGGTATTCGCCCAGCGAAATTCAGTTGATCTTCAAGGCGAATGGAAAACAAGGTGCGGAAAACTTCCAGGAAAAACACCTTTATTATCCTATACCGACAAGTGAACTAAACAATAATACTGCCATGGAACAAACCAGTTTATGGAAATAAAAAACCTAGCAAGATTAACTTAATAAAGAAACAACATGAAAAAGATATATTCATTATTATTCGTATCCCTCTTTCTATTCATTGGATACTCTTGTGACGATGGAAGTCTGAGTCACAGTGACGTCTACATTCCGGACCCGGTAGAAGAAACAGACGAGGATGACGGATTCTCAGCCGAACCCACCACAGAAGCTGTCATCAAAGTACAGTTCGGAGAAGGGCACGAACATCAGATAATCGATGGCTTCGGATGTGCCTTTGCAGAGTGGTCACATCGTATATGGAACAACATGATGCGCGAAGATGTAGTCAATGATCTTTTCGGAGAAAATGGCTTGAAGCTGAATATTTTCAGAGGTGAGGTATTTCCACACTATCAGAACCCTACCACAAACGTCATTGACTTCGGAATGAACCGTACCTTCAATCTTGCAGCCAACGATCCCTCTATGATCAATGATTACTGGAGAGACTTTAACGGTTCCGGATGTGGCGAACAAGTACAATTAGGTCAAATGTGGCTGGTAGATATCCTGCAGAAAAAATATAAAGATGTGAAATTTATATTCTCTACCTGGAGTCCTCCCGGAACTATGAAATCTAACGGAAAGCCCTCAGGCGGTAGTCTGGCATCCGGTTCGGAAGACGCATATGCTAACTATCTGATTGACTTCATCAAAGCATACACTGAAAAGTTCGGCATTGAGATATATGCAATATCACCATCTAATGAGCCTAACAGCAGTGGAACGGGATGGAACGGTTGTAGCTGGAGTTATACCAATCTGGCTAACTTCTGCCAGAAGAATCTTCGCCCAGCTTTAGATAAAGCAGGTTATCAAGACATGAAGATTATCTTTGGAGAGCACTCGTGGTGGAAAGCAGGAGTCACTTTTCTTGAAAATGGCTTGAAAGCCTGTCCCGATCTGGTTAACTCCAACATTATTGCAGCAGCTCACGGATACACATTAATTGGCAACACTGAGTTTGTACAATCACCACTCTGCGCTGAAAATAATATTCATTTATGGAATACGGAAACCAGTTCTACAGACACATACGATCCATCCTGGAAAAACGCGATGCAATGGGCTACTACTTTCCATAATTATCTGGCAGTTTCCAACCTGAACGCATTTATCTGGTGGGCAGGTGCACGTCCTTGTACGAATAATGAAGCGTTGATCAGACTGGAAGAAGCACTTCCCGGAACCAATTATGAAAGAGCGTCCCGCTACTACAGTTACGGACAATTTACTAAGTTTATCCCGGAAGGAAGCCGACGTGTGGATATCAAGACTGTTGCTCCCGAAGGTGACGAAGAAGCATTCCCGAAAGAACTGTTGATGACAGCTTACATCAAGGACGACAATTATACGATCGTACTGGTAAACAATTCTACAAGCAAGGCCTTCGAAACCAAACTGGAAATTGAAGGAAAAGAGTTTCAGACCATGATCTCGTATACATCAGATGAAGGAGTTAAGTGGCAACGCAAAAAAGTAAATCCATCTCTCAGCGGATTGCGCTCCATTACAGTCCCTAAGTTTAGTGTAGTAACCATCACTGGTAAAATGAAAGATATTGAAGCTGAATAAATAGTCTAAATAAACAATGAATATCATGAAAAGAAATCTATTATATTTAGCAGGATTCCTGCTTGCAGCCGCTACTGTTTTCTCCGGCTGTAATGACGATGATCCATCCTATCACGACTTAGTGCCGAATACGCAGGAGTTGATCATTAATCTGGATGAGACCCCGGAAGGAATCATTCAAATAGTTCAAGGCAACGGCAATTATAAAATTACAAGTTCCAATGAAGATGTAGCAACCGCCATTGCCGAAGGTAACAAAATTAAAGTAACAGCTCTGAAGGCCGGTAGTACCGACTTATCTATTACCGACTGGGCTAAAATGAGTACCAATGTCAAAGTCATCGTCGATCAGTTAAGTGAACTGGTTTTGTCCAATTCGGCTACAACAATGTATCCGGGTGAAAACAAGACAGTCAATGTTTATACAGGAAACAGAGGCTACAAAGTAACAGTTGACAAAGAATCTGTCGTGAAAGCTACAGTAGATGAAGAAGGACATATACAGATAGAATCTCTGGCACCAGGCAATGCAACAGTTACAGTGACCGACAGACTGAACAAGAGTGCAGAATTTTCAGTAAAAGTAATAAAGAAACTTGTAGTTGACAATAGTGAAGAAATTGCTTATTTGACAGTCGGTGAACCTTTGACAATCAAGATTCTGGACGGTAACGGAGGCTATACCTGCACAAATAATGGTTCTGCCACTTATCTGAAATGCACGATAGCGGAAAATGGAACAGATGTTATCATCGAAGGTCTTAAAAGATATCGTTTCAACAAGACGGTAACAATCAAAGACCAGGAAGGAGAGTCAATCAGCATCAATATAGTCTATATCGACGACCTATATCTGGAGAATCCATCATATCGTTACTTAATAGCAGGTTCATCTTCTTATCAGTCTGTCTCTACCTCGGCAGTGGGTTCCATTACTCATTCGGAAGAGTTCAATATGTCCGAAATTGTTATAAAAGGAACAGGAACTTATGCCAGCGGTTTTGCAGTTCAGTTTACAGGTGATTTGACGAAAGGCAACAAAGGTGATGCGGTACTGTATAAAGTAACAAGAAATGCAGTGGACAAAAAAGTGAAATATCCGATAGAAGATTGCCGGATCGATAAAGTGGAAGATGGTTGGTACTGGGTCAGCTTCTTAGAACCCAATTGCACCATCCGCTCTTATATGATTACCAAACAATAGTTTATAGACTTGACACATGTATTTTTTGAAAGTACCCCCATACTTTCAAAATGACAAAAGTACAAAGAGACTGTCCCTACAACACCGTATATCTCAGGTATGTCTGGCTTGTAAACAGTCTCTTTTGTCCTGTCAAGTAATACAAAAAGGATCGCAAGCCGATGCTTTACTCTAATTTTATGAATTGATATGAATAGATATGATAACAGACTACATATTCTCACTAAAGAATATGATGAGCTCATCTCACGTGAAAATGAAAAGATACTGCCCGGCAATGGTGTTTTTGAACGATACAAATACCCCATTCTGACAGCAGACCACCCCCCGCTGGAGTGGAGATACGACTTCAATCCGGAAACAAATCCCTATCTGATGGAACGTTTCGGCATTAACGCCGTATTCAATGCAGGCGCTATCAAATTCAACGGGAAATATCTTATTATGGCACGAGTAGAAGGGCATGACCGCAAATCATTCTTTGCCATCGCAGAAAGTCCCAATGGTATCGACAACTTCCGCTTCTGGGAATATCCGGTACAACTGCCGGACCTATATCCGGAAGAAACGAACGTCTACGATATGCGTCTGACAAAACACGAGGACGGATGGATATACGGTATCTTCTGCTCGGAAAGCAAAGATCCGGACGCACCCGCAGGAGACCTCACATCGGCCATTGCAGCAGCAGGAATCATACGCAGCAGGGACCTTAAAAACTGGGAACGCCTGCCCAACCTCGTCTCCCAAAGCCAGCAACGGAATGTGGTACTGCACCCCGAATTCGTAGACGGCAAATATGCATTGTACACCCGTCCGCAGGACGGATTCATCGATGCAGGCAGCGGAGGCGGTATTTCATGGGCATTGATAGACGATATCACTCATGCAGTGGTCAAGAAGGAAATCGTTATAGAACAGCGCCATTATCACACGATCAAAGAAGTGAAAAACGGTGAAGGGCCTCATCCCATCAAGACTCCCGAAGGATGGCTACATCTGGCACACGGAGTCCGTGCCTGTGCAGCCGGGCTCAGATATGTCCTATATCTGTATATGACGTCTTTAGATGACCCCAGTAAAGTGATAGCCCAGCCGGGAGGTTACTTCATGGCACCCGTGGGAGAAGAAAGAACCGGAGATGTATCCAACGTGTTATTCTCCAACGGATGGATCGCAGATGAAGACGGAACGGTATACATCTACTATGCTTCCTCCGACACACGGATGCACGTAGCGACTTCTACGATCGAACGGCTAATCGATTACTGCCGGCATACACCGGAAGACAGACTCCGTTCCACGACTTCCGTGAAAAGCATATACGATATCATAGAAGCCAATAAGCTCGTGATGTCGGAAAATGCCGTTATATTATAGTTCCGGAAGCAGTATTATCATCTGTCTTTCAAGATGTTCCATTCTGCATGATGGATATTAACAACTGAGTTGCAGGGTATTAACATCTGACACGTCAAGTCTTAACACCTGACGTGTCAGCTATTAAAGCCTGAGAAGTCAGATAAATAGTATCAGTATGAGTTAAAATAATATTTGTTTCTTCCCCACATTCGACCTACTTTTGTACCTGATAGATTATTAATGTACAAAACCTAATCAAAATAGCAACATGAAATTACACACATCCGATCTTCTGATCATCTGCGCCTACCTCATTGCCATGATTGTCATCGGACTCATACTGAAAAAACGGGCCGCACAAAATATGGACTCCTATTTCCTGGGAGGCAAATCACTGCCCTTCTATATGCTTGGCCTGTCCAATGCATCCGGGATGTTCGACATCACTGGTACGATGCTAATGGTTTACTGGGCATTTGCCTACGGATTCAAAAGTCTCTGGATTCCCTGGCTGTGGCCGGTATTCAATCAGATATTCCTCATGGTTTATCTGTCGGTGTGGTTGCGGCGTTCCAATGTGCTCACCGGAGCCGAATGGATCAAAACCCGCTTCGGTAAAGGCAAGGGAGCGACACTCTCTCATACCATCGTTGTCGTATTTGCGTTATTAAGCGTACTCGGATTTCTAAGTTACGGATTCATAGGAATAGGCAAATTCATGGAAATCTTTATTCCCTGGGAAGTCATCTCACCCTACATTCCTTTCACTGTTTCACCGGAGTATGTTCCGCATGTATACGGTATCTTCTTCACAGCTATCGCTACCTTCTACGTCATGTTGGGAGGAATGCTGAGCATCGTATGGACGGATGTCGTACAGTTCCTTATCATGACGGTGGCAGGCATCGTTATCGTAGTGATCGGTATGCAGATGGTGGCGCCGGATATGATACACTCCTTTGTACCTGCCGGATGGGATTCCCCTTTCTTCGGATGGACGCTCGATATTGACTGGAGCAGCCGGATGAGTTTGCTGACCGAACGAATGGCGAACGAACCTTACAGTCTGATAGGCATCTTTGTCATGATGGCGTTGCTCAAAGGCATCTTCATGAGTATGGCAGGGCCTGCGCCCAACTATGATATGCAGAAAATTCTGTCCTGCAAGTCTCCCAAAGAAGCAGCGATGATGAGCGGTTCCGTATCCGTCGTGCTATTGATTCCCCGTTATCTGATGATTATGGGATTTGCATTACTTGCCATCTATTTCTTCAAGGAAGACGGCGGACTGACACAGATGGAAGTGACCCGCACAGACTTTGAGACGATTCTTCCCCATCTGATCACACGATATGTTCCGGCAGGACTTGCAGGATTATTATTGGCAGGTCTACTGGCAGCTTTCATGTCGACCTTTGCCTCTACCGTCAATGCAGCCCCCGCATATATCGTAAATGATATTTATCTGAAATACATCAATCCGAAAGCAAGCGTGAAAACTCAGATACGCAGCAGTTATGTCATCTCTGTGGCAGTAGTGGTGGTGAGCACTGTCATCGGATTCTTCCTGAAAGATATCAATGAAATCTTCCAGTGGATTGTAGGTGCACTGTTCGGAGGATACATCGCAGCCAACGTACTGAAATGGCATTGGTGGCGTTTCAACGGTGAAGGTTACTTTTGGGGAATGACTGCCGGAGTAGTGGCAGCTATTGTGATGAAATTTACCGTTCCGGATGCATGGGTACTTTATTTCTTCCCCGTACTGTTCGGCGTCTCTCTGATCGGATGTATCATCGGGACTTACAGCGCTCCGGCTACAGATGAAGAGACTCTGATCAACTTCTATGTCAATGTACGCCCGTGGGGATGGTGGAAACCGATTCAGGAGAAAGCAATCGCCCGCTACCCGCATATTCAGGCGAATAAAAACTTCAAAAGAGATGCCTTCAATGTGGCGATAGGAATCATCTGGCAATGTACGCTTACCATCATCCCAATGTACCTCGTTGTCCGCGAACAGTTAGGACTCTGGAGTTCTATCGCCTTGCTTCTGATTACCACGCTGATATTAAGAAAGACCTGGTACAAGCCTTTGTGTAAGGAGGAAGCGAGATACAACGAAGAGATGAAACAAATACGATAAGTATCAGCATAATTAATTTATATCATAAATTTAGGCACGGATGACACGGATTTCACGGATTTAAAAGATCGGTCAATTAAAAACCACGTTAACCCGTGTCATCGTGCCTAATAAAACAGAGAACCGACTATGAAAAGACTATCCGTAATACTCTTGTCATTTTTACTATATCTTCCGCTGTGCGCACAATTTAAAGGAACCGTCTATGTCGACACCAATCAATCGGGCACATTCGACAAAGGAGACAAACCGCTGGCAGGAGTGATGGTAACAGACGGAATGAACGTAGTAAAAACAGATAAAAAAGGCCGGTTCTCACTATCGGGATTCAAGAAAACCCGATTTATCAGCATTACTACACCTGCCGGATTCGAGACACAACAATTCTACCTCCCTGTCAAGGAGGACAGAAAAAGCTATGATTTTATAGTGACCGAAAGCGAACGGACCAAGACCAGAGAACACTCCTTTATCCATATCACCGACACGGAAGTGACCGGAGGAGTGGGGCGTTGGGTCACCGACTTACAACAATACATAAAGAACGAACAACCGGCTTTTCTGATTCATACCGGAGACATCTGCTACGAACCGGGACTCACAGTGCACAATCAAATTGTGAATGCACAAACAATGGACTGCCCTGTCTATTACTGCATAGGCAACCACGACCTGGTGAAAGGCAACTACGGCGAAGAACTTTATGAATCGATTTATGGCCCGACATGGTATTCGTTCGATGTCGGCAACGTGCATTATGTCGTTACTCCCATCGACCGCGGAGACAACCCGACCGATTACACGCAAAGGGATGTATACAACTGGCTGAAGAATGACCTCGCCCTGATGAAGAAAGATCAGGCGCTTGTTCTTTTTAACCACGACCTGTTTACTCCCGACGATAACTTCGTATTCAAGGCAGACGAAAAGGATATCCTCGACCTCCGTACGTTCAACACGAAAGCACAAATCTACGGACATATGCACTACAACTACGTCCGCAATCAGAAAGGCATTTATACCATCTGCACCGGCACACTGGACAAAGGAGGCATCGATCACTCCCCTTCTTCATTCAGAGACATAAAGATAGATGCCAACGATCACCTCACCTCACAACTGCGTTATACTTTCATCGAACCGCAAATCGCTATTGTTTCTCCGATGAAGAATCAAGCAGCCCCCATACATCCGGAAACCGGCTATCAGCTTCCGGTCTCGGTCAACACCTATAACTCACAGGCAAAAACATCGTCTGTTTCTTATCTGCTGAGCAATCCGGAAGACAACCGGGAAATAGCCAAAGGTAACCTGTCGCCCCTCACCGACTGGAACTGGAGCGGAAATATTCAAATACCTGCTAACGAAAACGGAAAGAAACTGAACCTGACAGTGACTTCATCCTTCAACGACGGAAAGGAAGCGACTGCCACCAGCCAGTTCCTTTATCAGAAAGATTTCAAATCGACTGCTATCACAGGGAAGGACTGGAATACCCTACTTCAGAACGCAAGTCACTCCGGCGGAATAAATGATTCCCAAATCAAACTCCCCCTGCAACTACAATGGACAGCGAACACAGGAAGTAACATCTTCATGACCTCCCCCCTCATCGTCGGACAAAAAGTATTCATTGCCACTACCGATGATAACACGTCGCTCAACACCTATATTTGTGCATTCGACTTCCATTCCGGCAAACAGCTATGGAAGTTCCGCACGGAAAACTCGGTAAAGAATACGATTGCCTGCGAAAATGAAATCGTTGTAGCCCAGGATGCCTCCTGCAATCTGTACGCCCTCGACGCAGCATCCGGAAAACCACTGTGGCAACAATACATCAACTTAAAGAACTATCCCTATCTGAGCGAAGGACTGACAGTTGACAAAGGAATCGTTTATGCCGGAATCGGCGCCGGACTTTCAGCCTACGACCTGAAAACAGGAAAAGTGATATGGACCAACACGGACTGGAAACAACGGGAAGGCTCGACCACCACGTTAACCATCGCCGGAGACGTACTAATCAGTGGCACCCAATGGGGAGGACTGTATGGCAACGACATCCGCACTGGCAAACAACTCTGGAAACTCTCGGACAACGGACTCGGCAACCGAGGTGCCTCTCCGGTCTACAGAGACGGAAAATTATGGATCATCTCCTCCAAAAGCTTTTTCCTAATAGAACCTCAAACCGGTAAAGTACTCCAGCAAAAGGAACTGTCCGCCAATCTGGACGTGACATCTACCCCGCTTGTCACCGAACATGAGATTATCTTCGGCAGCGCAGACCGTGGAATCTTCGCTCTCGACAAACCGACTCTTTTCATCAAATGGAGAGCCGAGACTTTACCTTCTCTTGTATACACTGCTCCTTATTCTTCTACGCCACAGGCAGCAGTAGAAACAAGCCCTGTATCTTCACAAGGAATGGTCTATATCGGAGCTTCCGACGGATATTTATACGCCATCGACCAGTCAACAGGGATTATCAAAGACAAGTTGTACTTCGGAGCACCTGTTTTCTCCACAGTAGCCGTATCGGGAAACAGGATGATTGTTTGCGACTTTGCGGGTAATGTTTATTGCCTGTCGTCAAAAGCGGCAGAAGAATAAAGTACATCCCGCCTCACGCAGTTTTCTCCACCCGCAGCGTTGTAATTTAAAGATTATCACGTATCTTTGCCCCTCAATCATAAATACGAGATATGGCTATTACAATCAAGAAAGTCTCTACAAAGAGAGAACTTAAGAAGTTTATTCGCTTTAATTACAGAATGTATAAGGGCAATCCATATTCCGTGCCCGACCTTTACGACGATATGCTCAACACATTCAACAAAAAGAAGAATGCGGCATTCGAGTTCTGTGAAGCAGATTACTTCCTGGCATACCGGGACGACAAAATCGTAGGTCGTGTGGCCGCTATCATCAATAACCGTGCCAACGAAAAGTGGGAATGCAAGAACGTCCGTTTCGGATGGATAGATTTCATTGATGACCCCGAAGTATCATCCGCACTCATCAAGACCGTCGAAGACTGGGGAAAAGAGCGCGGCATGACTCACATCACAGGCCCTCTGGGATTCACCGATTTCGATGCGGAAGGAATGCTGATCGAAGGATTCGACCAGCTCAGCACAATGGCTACTATCTACAACCACCCGTATTACCCCGTACACATGGAGAGACTCGGTTTCGAGAAAGACGCCGACTGGGTGGAATACAAAATCTACATCCCCGATGCCATCCCCGACAAGCACAAGCGTATCTCCGAACTGATTCAACGAAAATACAACCTGAAGATAAAGAAATACACCTCCGGAAGAAAAATAGCCAAAGACTACGGACAGGAAATCTTCGAACTGATGAACGAAGCATACAGCCCGCTCTACGGCTACTCCCCGCTGACGCAACGGCAAATCAACCAGTACGTAAAGATGTATCTCCCGATTCTCGACTTACGGATGGTTACCCTCATTACCGACGCCGACGACAAGCTGGTATGCGTAGGCATCTCCATGCCGTCTCTTGCCGAGGCCCTGCAAAAGTCACACGGCCGTCTGCTCCCTCTAGGATGGTTCTATCTGCTGAAAGCACTGTTCATGAAACGCCGTGCCAAAATGCTTGACCTGCTGCTTGTAGCAGTCAAACCGGAGTACCAGAATAAAGGTGTTAACGCTTTGTTATTTTCCGATTTAATTCCGGTTTATCAAAAATTAGGTTTTATCTTTGCGGAAAGCAACCCCGAACTGGAACTGAACGGAAAAGTCCAGGCACAATGGGATTACTTTGAGACTAAGCAACATAAGCGCCGCCGTGCGTTCACCAAAGAGATTAAATAACAGCTATGGAAGAGAACGAATTGATATCTGTAGACAACAACAATGCAGTAGAGTACACTGACGACAACATCCGCCACCTGAGCGACATGGAACATGTGCGCACACGCCCCGGTATGTACATCGGTAGGCTGGGCGATGGCGCGCACGCCGAAGACGGAATCTATGTCCTCCTCAAAGAAGTCATTGACAACAGTATCGACGAGTTCAAAATGCAAGCCGGTAAGAAAATCGAAATTACCGTTGAAGAGAACCTCCGCGTCAGCGTACGCGACTACGGACGAGGCATCCCGCAGGGAAAGCTGGTAGAAGCCGTAAGCGTACTGAACACGGGTGGTAAATACGACAGCAAGGCATTTAAGAAAAGCGTCGGACTGAACGGTGTCGGTGTGAAAGCCGTCAACGCATTGAGCTCTCGTTTTGAAGTACGCAGTTACCGTGACGGTAAAGTGCGTATCGCCACATTCTCCAAAGGAAACCTGCAGACCGACGTGACGCAGGACACCGAAGAGGACAACGGAACCTTTATCTTCTTCGAACCGGACAATACGCTGTTCGTCAACTACTGCTTCAAGCCCGAATTTATCGAGACCATGTTGCGTAACTATACGTACCTCAACACGGGACTCGCCATCATTTACAACGGTCACCGCATCCTGTCGCGCAACGGTCTGGTAGACCTGCTGAACGACAACATGACGGCAACCGGCCTCTATCCCATCGTCCACCTGAAAGGAGAAGACATCGAAATCGCCTTCACTCACACCGGACAGTACGGAGAAGAGTATTACTCCTTCGTCAACGGTCAGCACACCACACAGGGGGGTACCCATCAGAGTGCTTTCAAAGAACATATCGCCCGTACCATCAAAGAGTTCTTCAACAAGAACATGGACTATACCGACATCCGTAACGGACTGGTTGCCGCCATCGCCGTCAATGTGGAAGAGCCGATCTTCGAAAGCCAGACCAAAACGAAACTGGGATCTACCAACATGACTCCCGGCGGCGTGACAGTCAACAAATACGTAGGCGACTTCATCAAACTGGAAGTGGACAACTTCCTGCACAAAAACGCGGACGTAGCGGAAGTAATGCAGCAAAAAATACAGGAATCGGAAAAGGAACGGAAAGCCATCGCAGGCGTCACGAAGCTGGCACGCGAACGTGCCAAGAAGGCCAACCTGCACAACCGCAAGTTGCGCGACTGCCGCATCCACCTCAACGACCCGAAAGGGAAAGGAATGGAAGAAGACTCCTGCATCTTCATCACCGAGGGAGACTCGGCGAGCGGTTCCATCACCAAAAGCCGTGACGTAAACACTCAGGCAGTATTCAGCCTTCGCGGTAAACCGCTGAACTCGTTCGGACTGACGAAAAAGGTAGTCTACGAAAACGAAGAATTCAACCTGCTGCAAGCTGCGTTAAATATAGAAGACGGCATAGAAGGACTCCGTTACAACAAAGTGATCGTTGCCACCGATGCCGATGTGGACGGTATGCACATCCGCCTGCTGCTCATCACGTTCTTCCTGCAATTCTTCCCCGACCTCATCAAGAAAGGTCACGTATATATTCTGCAAACGCCGTTATTCCGCGTACGCAACAAGAAGAAAACGGTGTACTGCTACAGCGAGGACGAACGGGTGAACGCCATCAACGAACTAAGCCCCAACCCGGAAATCACCCGATTCAAGGGACTGGGAGAAATATCACCGGACGAATTCAAGCACTTTATCGGCAAGGATATGCGCCTGGAACAAGTGACATTGCGTAAGACAGATGCCGTAAAAGAACTGCTGGAGTTCTACATGGGCAAGAATACAATGGAACGACAGAACTTTATTATAGACAATCTGGTTATAGAAGAAGACTTGGCATCATGAGAAAAGCAATATTTCCGGGTACATTCGACCCCTTCACCATCGGTCATTATTCGGTAGTGGAACGTGCACTCACCTTTATGGACGAGATAATCATCGGGATCGGTATCAACGAAAACAAGAATACCTATTTCCCCATCGAGAAAAGAGAAGAAATGATCCGGAATCTCTACAAGGACAATCCCCGCATCAAAGTGATGTCTTACGACTGTCTGACGATAGACTTTGCCCAACAGGTAGAAGCACAATTCATCGTTCGCGGCATCCGCACGGTCAAGGATTTCGAGTACGAGGAAACGATTGCCGACATTAACCGCAAACTGGCGGGCATCGAAACCATCCTGCTCTTCACAGAACCGGAACTGACCTGCGTCAGCTCAACGATTGTACGCGAGCTGCTGACTTACAACAAAGATATCAGCCAGTTTATCCCCGAAGGAATGGAAATAAATTGAAAGTCGGTAGTATCTCTATTGAGGCTGACTTTAAAGTCAGCCTCAGGGGAATGAAGATAGTTTGGATAACGCAAAGGTAACTTGCGAAACTTGAAATAATAATTAATGATGATGAAGAAGATTAAAGTATACGCCCTCCTGGTTTGTCTGTTGGCAGCGTCTACTGCACAGGCCCAAAGTTTCGGCTCTGCCGCCATGCGCAAACTCCAAATGGCGGAATTCGCGATTTCCAACTTCTACGTAGACAAAGTAGATGAAGACAAACTGGTAGAAGAAGCTATCATCAAGATGCTGGCACAGCTCGACCCGCACTCCACTTACTCGGATGCTGAAGAAGTGAAGAAGATGAACGAACCGCTTCAAGGCAACTTCGAAGGCATCGGCGTACAGTTCCAGATGATCGAGGACACCCTACTCGTCGTACAACCCGTCAGCAACGGCCCCTCCGAGAAAGTGGGCATCCTTGCCGGCGACCGCATCATTGCCGTCAACGACTCCGCCATCGCAGGAGTAAAAATGAGCACGGAAGATATCATGAAGCGCCTGCGTGGCCCGAAAGGTTCGAAAGTCAACCTGACCATCGTCCGCCGTGGAGTACAAGACCCGCTCGTGTTCACCGTGAAAAGAGATAAGATACCTATCCTGAGTCTCGACGCTTCCTACATGATTCAGCCAAAGATCGGATACATCCGCATCAACCGCTTTGGCGCAACCACCGCCGAAGAATTTAAGAAAGCAATGAAAGACCTGCAAAAGCAAGGCATGAAAGACCTCATCCTCGACCTGCAAGGCAACGGCGGAGGATATCTGAACGCCGCCATCGACCTTGCCAACGAATTCCTCGGACAGAAGGAACTGATTGTTTACACCGAAGGCCGGACCGCACAGCGCAGCGAGTTCTTCGCCAAAGGAAACGGAGAGTTCCGTGACGGCCGCCTCATCGTACTGGTAGACGAATACACCGCTTCCGCCAGCGAAATCGTGAGCGGCGCAGTGCAGGACTGGGACAGAGGTATCATCGTAGGCCGACGTTCTTTCGGCAAAGGACTGGTGCAACGTCCTATCGACCTGCCGGACGGCTCCATGATCCGACTGACCATTGCACGGTACTACACCCCTGCCGGTCGTTGCATCCAAAAGCCTTATGACAGCTCGACCGATTACAATAAAGACCTGATAGACCGCTTCAACCACGGAGAACTGATGAATGCCGACAGCATCCACTTCCCCGACTCATTGAAAGTGCAGACCAAGAAACTGAAACGTACCGTCTACGGCGGAGGTGGCATCATGCCGGACTACTTCGTTCCGATTGATACGACACTCTACACGGACTATCACCGGAAACTGGTCGGCAAAGGAGTCATCATCAAATTCACAATGAAATTCATCGAAGATCACCGCAAGGAACTGGCCGATAAATATAAGAAGTTCGACAGCTTCAACGAAAAGTTTGTTATCGACGACGATATGCTCGCCACCCTCCGCGAAATGGGCGAGAAAGAAGGGGTGAAATTTAACGAAGAGCAGTATCAGAAGGCACTTCCGCTGATCAAGACACAGCTCAAAGCACTGATAGCCCGTGACCTCTGGGATATGAACGAATATTTCCGCGTCATGAATACAACGAACGAAAGCGTGCAGAAAGCATTGGAAATCCTCCGTTCGGGAGAGTATCAGAAGAAGTTGAAATAAACATCGAAAAATAAAACGGATCAACCGTACCCGATCAGACACCTTGATTGTAGTATAAGTAAAATCATTAAAACAGAAGTATGATACGACAGTTTGGTTTTACTTGGACAGCAATCAGCTGGTTACTGATGGGATACGGTTTATTTTTTGCCCTTTCCCCTTTGCAGGCGCAGACCGCCATCAAGAAATTCTCACTAGAGCTAAAGAACGAAAGCCTGCCCGAAGCACTGAAGCAGTTGGAAAAGGCAGGAGGAAAAAACATCCTCTTCACCTACAACGGAACAGAAAGTTATCGGGTGACCGTCAGCATCCGCGAAAAGACGGAACGCGAAGCCATCGACCTTGTACTGGCCGGCAAACCCTTCCTTTGCATCGAACGGGAAGAGTATTTCGTCGTGCAGCGGAAGAAGTCGGACAAAGCCATCGCCATAGAAGGCAAAGTATATGACGAAAAAGGAGTCCCCCTGCCCTTTGTCAACATTCTCGCCCTTGCCGCCGATTCCAGTTTCCTTGCCGGAAGCGTGACCGAAGAAGACGGCTCCTTCCATCTGCCCCCGGTAGCGGGAGAAGACTGTCTGCTGAAAGCGACCTACATAGGATATCGCCCGCAAATCATCCCCTGCCGGCAACAAAACACCATCCGCCTGCAACCCGACACAGAGCTACTGAAAGAAGTAGTCATCACCGCCTCCCGCCCGCTGATAGAACGCAAAGACGGAACACTGACAGCCAACATAGCCGGAACGCCCCTTTCACTGATGGGATCGGCCAAAGAAATGATCTCCCACCTCCCTTTTGTCACCGGCTCGGACGGAGAATTTACCGTACTGGGCAGAGGAACTCCTGAAATCTATATCAACGGCCGCAAGGTTAGAGACAAGACCGAACTGGACCGTCTGCAAGCCAATGAAATACTATCGGCAGAAATCATCACCACACCGGGCGTACAATATGGCTCTTCGGTAGGCGCTGTCATCCGTCTGCGCACCATCCGCAAACGCGGACAGGGAATAAGCGGCAGTTTCTACACCGACTACTCGCAAGGACGCGAACCGATCGGCAACGAAGGCATATCCCTGAACTACCGTACCGGCGGACTGGATATTTTCGTAAAAGGCGACTTTGCGGAAATCAACAATTACAGAACGGGCACCTCCAGCCAGGACATTTATGCTTCATCCAACTGGAACCAATCGACAGAAGACAAAAGCAAACAAACCTATCGCACCTTCAACGGCGAACTGGGATTCAACTACGAAATAGACGAAGACCAATCATTCGGCATGCGCTACATGCCCGGCACGAACATAGGCAATGCACATACTACCAATGAAGGGACAACCCTCATCCTACAAGACGGCAAAGAAGTAGACCACCTGCACGCTCTCCGCCAAACAGATGCCCACACCGGCTGGTGGCAGGCAGCCAACGGATACTACAACGGCACTTTCGGCAAATGGAACATCGACTTCAACGCCGACTACCTGTACGGCCGGGACCGCATCCGTCAATATGCCGAAAACAACGGAATCGAAGACGCCACTTCGAGCAACCGCGTACGCAACCACCTCTATGCCGCCAAACTGCTGCTCACCGCCCCACTCTGGAAAGGCAAACTCAGTTTCGGCACAGAAGAGACATTCACCAACCGCCACGATGTATTTCTCCAAAGCGGCTTCTCCGCCGATGCCGACGACCGCATCAAACAAACGATGCTCTCCGGATTCATCGACTACATCCTGTCGCTGGGAAAATTCAACATCCTGGCCGGACTGCGCTATGAATTTCAACAAACAGATTACTACGAGAAAGGGATTCACCAAGACGACCAAAGCCCCACCTATCGCGACTGGATACCGGTAGTCAGCATCAGATACACTTCCGGCAACTGGTTCTTCGCCCTTTCTCACCGTACGCTGAAATACAGTCCCAGCTATGATATGCTCACCAGCGCCATCACCTATCAGAACAAATACTCCTACCGGAGCGGAGATCCGTTTCTCGTCCCCCAGATACATCGTGCGACTTTCTTTGATGCCGGATGGAAATGGGTCAACTTCAGCCTCAGCTACGACCATTGCTGGAATATGTACACCAGCTACACCCGCCCGTATGACGACATCAATCACCCCGGTGTATTGCTGTTCAGCATGGCAAGCATTCCGCATACCAACCGATACGGAGGCAGCATCGTCCTTTCGCCAAAGATCGGCATCTGGCAACCTCAGTTCACCACCGGTATTGACTGGTTCAACTCTCACGCAACCTCCATAGGCATCACCCAAAACTGGAATGAACCACGATTCTATTTCATTTTTGACAATAGTTTCAGCTTCCCTAAAGGTTGGTTCTTCAACATCAAAGGAGTACTTTCGCCCGGTGCCAAACAAAGTTACGCCATCTGGAAAACCGAAGGAAGAGTAGATGCCCAACTGACCAAATCGTTCCTGAAAGACCAGGCGCTGAAAGTATCGCTAACCGCGAAAGACCTCTTTCACACCGCCCACAGATACTTCACCATCTATGGCGACCGTACCTTCAGTTCCAGTCGTGAATATACCGATCAGCAGCGCTTCGGTATCCGGCTGAGCTATCAGTTCAACGCCACAAAGAGCAAATATAAAGGAACCGGAGCCGGAGCAAGCGAAAAGTCACGTTTGTAATTCCCGGTTTCACAAAGATGACCAACAAGTCGGTTCCATCACAAGAGAGGCTGACTAAAAAGTCAATAGTATTCCCAATCTCCTCCTTCGGGAAGGAGGAGTACCCGTAGGGGGAGGTGGTAGGTGAACACATTAAAGTTACTACCGACTTTTTAATCAGCCCCCTACTTAGGTTACTACTGATTTTTTAGTCGAACTCGGGGAAAAGTAGTATTTTTGCAGCTTCAGAATCCAGATAAAGAATGTTCCTGTTCCATAAAAACCAGACAAAACGAGAGGCCTTCGGGCAAATGTTTACGGAAATGTACCCGCGAATGGTCCGTTATGCCTCCCAGTTGATGGGCGACGGAGAGGAAGCACGGGACATCGTAAGCGAAGTGATGGAACAGGCCTGGAAACACTTCGACCAATTGGACGAGGCCGACCGCGGAGGCTGGATTTATACAGCAGTCCGCAACACCTGCCTCAACCGGATGAAGCACCTGCAAGTGGAACGTGACAATGCGAAAGCCCTTTACGAAGCAACGCTGGCCGATGTAAAAAGTAACTATCGGGAACACGAAGCACTGTTGCAGAAAGCGGAAACGATAGCCCGAAGCCTGCCGGAACCGACTTGCACCATCCTGCGGCTATGCTATTACGAACATCTCACCTATCGGGAAGTCGCCCAACAACTCGGCATCAGTCCCGACACGGTAAAAAAACATATATCCAAAGCATTGCGTACACTACGCGAAGCCATGAAAGAATAAAGAAGGAGGACACGCTATGGAAGAAAAAGAAAAACGTACCAGCAAAGAAGAAGATTCCGGCTACGGACTGACAGCAGACAACGACAGTTGCAGGCTGGCAGACAGCGATAGTTCTGAACCGACAGACAGCAACAGTTGCGAACCGGCAGACAGCAACAGTTGCGAACCGACAGACAGCAACAGTTGTGGACTGGCAACGGACAACCAAACCCCGTTCTCCGAAAACGCGGAAATACGCCGTCTGCAAAATGCCTTTGGTGAAGCGTTGGGTGATCTGCCTCTGCCGGACGAAGTCCGGGAAGAATGGACCACATTCCTGCAACGGCAGGCACAGCAGAAACGCAAACTTTATCTCCGCATCTGTCTATCCGGTGGTGTGGCAGCAGCCATCGCCCTGTTATTGTTACTTTGGTCCCCTTGGCACATCACGGACAAGGACAGCATCCTGCAGAACATCGAAATCTTCACCGCCCTCCATGCACCGGAACAAATTACCACTATCGAAGAGAACGGCAGAATCATCGTATCTACCCCGCCCGCCACAACCACCCGCCTCACATTGGAGGACGGAAGTCACGTCCTTTTAAGTGCAAACAGCCGTCTGGAATACCCCAAAGAGTTTTCCTCTCAGGGAAGCCGCACCGTAAACCTCACCGGAGAAGCACGCTTCGAAGTAACCAAAGACGCCCACCGCCCCTTCATCGTCTCTGCCGACAAAATGCAGACACAAGTGCTGGGCACCGTATTCGACGTAAATGCCTATCCCGGCAATGCCCCCGCCGTCACCCTGTTTCAAGGACGAGTAAAGGTCGGCAAAGCAGCCTCTCCTATTGAGAAAGAAATAGTACCCGGACAATGTGCCACACTGACCACAAGCGGCGACATTCGTCTGGCGAAAGCCACACTGACAGAAAAAAAAGGATGGACCAAAGATGAGTTTTATTATGACAACACCGAAATGATAACCGTACTGCAAAATATAGGGACCTGGTATAATATCAGCGTCATCTGCCATTCTGCAGACCTTTTACACAAACGAGTCCATTTCCGTTTCAGCCGGAATGTTCCGATAAAGACTCTACTGAATGTACTGAATGATTTAGGCATCGCACACTTCCAGTATAAAGATAAACAAATAGTAGTAGAATAAACACAATCACTTCCTGGCGAAAAAACGAGCTTTCATCTGTCATCTTTCACCATTGGTCGTCAAACTCCTTATTCATCGGAGCTTCCGATGAGGCTGACTAAAAGTCGGTAGTATCTCTATTCTCCTCCTTCCTGAAGGAGGAGAATAGAGATAGCATACGCAATATGGCACCATAAAAAACAGAAATCCCTCTTCTCCGGATATTGTTCTTCCTGCTCAATCCGTTCTTCTTCTCCCTTGTACAAAAGCCCTTCACCAACTTCGAACGTATTTCTTCTGTCTCGCATAGCTCACACCTATTCTGCACATAGGTACGTGTCAATACCAAACGAATGATTTCCCGATTCGGACAGAAGCATTCATCTTTAGCCAAAGCAGCCAGCACCACATCCAGCAGGCAAAGGGTACATCGTAATTCTGTTTCCGATAATCGGTCGATACTCTCAATCTGTCCAAAGCTGGGCCAGTTGTCTTTCAAAAAGGCAAGTTTATTGGTGGAGCTTTGTAAATCAAGCTTCATCAGGCAGGGACGGGGACAAGTAGAATCATTCATCACTACTATTTTTTATTTGTTTGTGTATTTGCGTATCTCCAAAAAGAAGGCGCAGAAACTATTACTATACTATCTCATGAGAGGCTCTGGCAAGCCCGCACTAGAATAATAAGCAATAGCTCCACGCCCATTGAGATATATAACAAATATATATACAATGTGGACGTGGAGACTGACCGCCTATTACCTGCTAGTGCTAAATGTGCCAGATTTCTCATCACAGATAATAAAAACGTTATCTCCAAATCAATAAAACATATCTTTTTTAGAAGATACGCCACAAATATAGGCATATTTTCCTAATAAGAATACCATTAAGGAAGTAAAATGAGTAAATAGAAGGGAGATGAACAAAATCGTCTACAGCCAACAGACTATGTTCCTTCATCGCACGAGATACAAGAATGATTTCCCCTTCTTATTGCCTCTGCACAAAGAACAAGCTGCACGAATACCCAAAAGAAGCAGGGATACTTTGTTTATCTCCCTATTATAGTTTATCTTTGCTACTGATATAGCTAGTTGTTCACGACCGTGATCAGCTCTTACCACGGCCGTAATCAACGCTCTTCACGGCCGTGAGCAACATTTACCACGGCCGTGAACAACTAATGATGCAAGCACCTTCATCCAACAATGCAGGCATCATAAACCAAAGATAAAGGCAGGATAACTTATGTATGAACGCTTGACAGCAAGCAGGCAATCACTATATAACCCGAGTTCTGTCCAAGTCCGGAAACTAATGATTAGTTTTGCGGATCAAAGGTAGCTATATCTTTATAACAAACAAGAAACGACGAATATGTTATAACGATGTAAAGCAATGGACGAAATAGAGAAAAACAACGGTGAGATCATCATATACCGGACAGAAGACGGAAGGACACAACTTGAAGTCCGTTTGGAGGATGAGAACGTTTGGCTGTCACAACAACAAATAGCCAATCTGTTTGGTGTACAAAGACCGGCTATCACAAAGCATTTGAGAAATATCTTTGAAAGTGGAGAATTAGAAGAAAATTCAGTTAGTTCCATTTTGGAACATACTGCGAGCGATGGAAAAAATTATAAGACACAGTTTTATAATTTAGATGCCATCATATCAGTCGGATATAGAGTCAACTCCCTACAAGCCACCCACTTCCGCCGCTGGGCCACCGAACGTCTGAAAGAATATCTGATCAAAGGTTTCGCCATGGACGACAAACGTCTGAAAGAAATGGGCGGCGGCGGTTACTGGTACGAACTACTCAACCGTATACGCGACATCCGTTCATCTGAAAAAGTACTCTACCGTCAGGTTCTTGACTTGTATGCCACCAGTGTAGACTATGACCCAAAGGCAGACGAATCCATCCGGTTTTTCAAAATCGTGCAGAATAAGTTACACTATGCCGCCCACGGCCACACAGCAGCAGAAGTGATCTTCGAACGAGCCGATGCAGAAAAGCCATTTATGGGACTGACCACATTTCCCGGCGAACAACCCCGGAAAGAAGATGTACTGATAGCTAAAAACTATCTCAATGAAAAGGAACTGAAGATACTGAACAACCTGGTTTCCGGATACTTCGACTTCGCAGAAATACAAGCCATCAAACGTTCGCCCATGTATATGTCGGACTATATACATCACCTGGACCTCATCTTATCGACCACCGGAGAGCAAGTTTTGCAGAACACAGGCACGATCTCTCACGAACAAGCCAAACAAAAAGCGCTGGGCGAATACCAAAAATATCATGTCAAAACCCTGTCGCCTGTAGAAAAAGCATATTTTGACAGTATCAAGAAACTGACAGCCGAAACAAAGAAGAAGAAAAAGAAATAAAATACAATAAACAGTATTATGGCAATACAATTTGAACTCTACAAGTCTCCCAACCCCAAGGACGAAGAAGACAAGGAACTCTACCACGCACGGGTAGTCAACTTTCAGCATATCGACACCGACTATCTCGCCAAAGAAATACAACAAGCGACTTCGCTGACCGAAGGGGATGTAAAAGCCGTCCTCGAATCGCTGAGCCACTTTATGGGATCACGCCTCCGGGAAGGGGAACGTGTTCACCTCGACGGCATCGGCTACTTTCAAGTAAAGCTGAACAGTCTGGAACCGATCACCTCGCCCAAGCTGAAAGCAAACCAAATGAAACTCAAAGTAAACATCGGCTTCAAGGCGGATAAAAAACTGAGAAGTTCGGTAAGCGTCGTCAAGGTGGAACGCAGTAAACTGAAGTTACACTCAGTGCCACGCTCCAACGAAGAGATAGACAGACTGCTGACCGCGTATTTCAGTAATAACCAAATACTGACCCGCTCGGACTTTCAAGGACTTTGCAAACTTACGCTTACCACTGCCGCCCGACATATCAAACGACTGAAAGAAGAAAAGAAGTTGCAGAATATCAATACTCGTCAGAGTCCGGTTTATGTTCCGATGCCGGGGTATTATGGTAAGCCGGAAGTAGAAGATAACGTAAAATAAGGGAAAGACAGAAAGAATATGGCTTCAATAAGGGTGAGAGATGCTGCACCAGAACAAGAAAAGCAATGAGAGATGCCCCCTTTTTGACGAGAAAAGGGTGAGAGATACCTGTTTCAAAAGTATCTCTCATTATTTATTCAGTTGATTATGTGAACCTTAGTACAAAAGAGTGAGACCGTGAGACTAAAAAAGTCTTTTCTTTTCTAGTGGGCGCTGAGTCGAACCGTAAATCAATTATTCGTATTAATTAAATTGATGACCACTTTTACCATCATGTCTTTTTCTTCTGTCCGGCTCTCGGCAATCATAAGCGTGAGTGCCACAAGCGTATTGTTGCCTATCAGCTTCGAGCCGTCGGATTTATATAAGATACCATTCTTTTCGAGAAACCAAAGGAAAAGAAAAGCGGCAATACGCTTGTTTCCGTCACTGAACGAATGGTTCTTCACGACGAGGTAGAAAAGCATGGATGCTTTCTCTTCGATACTCGGATAAAGATCTTCTCCACCAAAGGTCTGATAAATGGTATTGATAGAACTTTTGAACGATTGGTCTTTTTCATTTCCAAACAAGTCACTGCTTCCAAACTTTTCCTGTAATAAATGAATAGCGCCCATCGCTTCTTCGTAGGTGGCACGAAACTCCCGGCTGGGAGTAGTGGAGACTACTTCCAGTTGCTGGAAATCGTATTTATCAAGTGTGTCCAGACCATAAGTGTAGTCGGTGATGACACGCAACAGTCCGTTAGCCTCATCCAATGTTAGTTGCTTGTGCTCGATGACGTTGGAAAGGAGGCGAACAGTATTCTTCAAGTCTTCCAATTGCTCTATCTTTACTTGCTGGTTGATGGCATAACCTTTAATCAGGTATTCTTTCAAAACTTTGTTTGCCCAAACACGGAATTGAGTGCCGCGTTGCGACTTTACACGATAGCCGACGGAGATAATCACATCCAAATTATAAACAGCCGTCTCATATTGTTGGTCACTATAACTACCCATATGTGCAAATTTTGCACATGTGATATCACGTTCAAGTTCACCTTCCCTATAGACATTATTAATATGCCTGCCTATAACAGTACGATCCTTCTGAAACAATTCTGCCATTTGAGCCTGAGTCAGCCACACTGTTTCATCCTCCAACTTCACATCAATTGAAGTCTTCCCATCTTTTGTCTGATAAATGACAATATTTCCTCTATCGTTCATAAAATGCCTCCTTTTTTATGCATTGCGCCCGTCCATTGCCTTGGTTAGCAATGGACGGGCGTACAAATGTAATACTTTAAAAAAGAAAAAGGCGACATACCGGCCTTTTATTCGACCGGACAAACCCATAATTGACTCTTATATTAAAGCGATTGATTCAATAAAGTTATAATCGAACGTGCCGGAATCCGAACTGTTCTTCCACTCTTCACTTTCTCAACGGGTAGCAGATCTTCTCCTTCTACATCCGAAGTGCGATACACCTGCCATCGAGTTTTCTTGCCATTTATCTTATTGATTGAAAACTCTTTGTCTTCCTGCGCATAGTTAATGAGAACAACAGCGTATGAGCCGTCCGCATTTTGATAAGCAGAACACATCAGTCCTTTTTGGTCCGTATCGCCTCCGGGGATTAAATTCCCCGCTTGATCGAAAGCAGAAACCGACAGGCGGACAGCTCCCGGACGGATGAAACGACTATAATTACCCAAAGCCCACATGAGTTTGGAGTCTTCTACCCGACCATCCTTCAAGTCATCATTCGTGTATTCCCGAATCAGCCCGTCTTTATAATCACCGCCGACGGCACGCCACCACTGCCAGCTCTTCGCTCCCGCATACACGATGTCATGATGGATGATACGGGCAACGTAAAGTGCCGTCTTCATCGTACGGTCGAAGCCGTGACCGCCGCCTATCTCTTCGTCATTCCCCATGATACAGGTTTCTGACTGCCAGAAGCCGACGTTGTATTTATCCAAAGCTTCACGCAGTTGGCAGCGCATGGCACGCAGTTCACTCAGAGGAGTCGTTGTCCAGTAGCTATGACCAAGCATCAGTCGGGGCACATTGGGCGTATCACCCAAATACGTATCCACACTGTCCGGGCAGAAGAAAGCCTGAATCTGATAGCCACGCTGCCAGTCCGTCTGATGGGTACGGAGCATACAGCGATAGTCCGAAGATTCGTTCACCATAATCTGCGTATCCATTTTCCGGTTCACAAACTCCCGGCTCAGCAAACGGACGGTCCGGGCTACTTCCCGATTGGTTGCCGGAGAGCCTTCCTGCTTCGGTCCTACCCAGTTCCAATGCCCGTCCGGTTCGTTGAAAGGACAGATATAGTTGAACTTTATTCCGTCGTGCTTCTCTACTCCTTCTACTACATCGGCCAGGAAACGGGCATATTTCTCGTAACATTCCGGCTTCAGATTGGCGGTTCCTCCACGACCGGTATTGGTAGCCAGACCGTTCTGAGTATAATATACGGGAGGGGAATTCAGAAATGCGAGGAATTTAGTGACGCCCCGTTCTTTTGCCAGTTTCAGAAAGTTGCGTTGCCCCTGTTGCTTGTTCCAGTCGTAGGTTCCGTCGGCTTGCAGAAAACATTCGGTACGCATCCACGAAGAACCGATCTGACTGGCTTCCCCTTGTTCCGTACTGCCCGCCCCGACGTTGAAACGCCAAAGAGACAAGCCGATTCCCTTCGGTTTTCCATTCGCATCGTTCTCTGTGCTGAAAAGCCAGTCGGCTATCTGGTTCTGTTTCTCCTGCGGCCACAAGCCAAGGATGTGCATACTCCAGGCATCGGAAGCGCCGAAGTGTTCCATTGTCTGCAGAGGTTTGTCCACTTCAATCTGATAACGCAGGTCGGGGGCGGGTTGGGAACATCCGCCTACCATACCTATATATAAGAAAGCTAAGGCGACTGACAGTAATTTATAGTTCATCGTGAAATTTGTTTTTTATAATTTTTAAAGTGATAGTACAAAAATACGTGATTACGGCTAACTTTGGGGAATACAAAACGACCAAAAACTACCACAAATCTTGCAATGTCACAAATTATAAGGCTGAATAAAAACAAACTGGCAGGTTTAAGAATTCCTTGAACCTGCCAGTTATTATTTCATCGACTTAAAGCAACACCTTTTTCTACCTTGCTGATAACCTAATTCAGTTACTAGATTTATAAGCTCATTTAGTTGCTACCTGCATCTTCATCCTGATAGGTAAACGTACCCACCATCTGATAAGTCTTGCCATCCGCAGTATACTTATAATCTACATTAAAGACTTTCGAGTTCTGATTATAAGTACATGTACCATCAATCAAGTCAAAGTCCTCCCATGCCGAGATACTGACATTGTTACCAGCATCAACTTTCAGTACAACAGCATGTTTCTTGATATTGGCAGTTGTTTCCGCCTGTTGCTCGTTATAGAAACGTACTGCATTTTCTTCTGTAGCTTTCAATGTTCTGACTATAGTAATAGAAGTGGATGCAACTATTTCATCATTACTATCCAGTTCGTGCCGAAGAGCCTTGAAGATGTAATTACCTGAGTATTTATTTACCAGATTGAAGGATACAATAAGTGCCGAGTCCTTCTGGTTGATCTCATAACCGGCAGAAGAAGAAGCAATCTTGAAAGTTATCGCATAAAGCGAATCGCACTCCAGACCTTCTGTTTTAACTTTAAAGGGAACTCTCGCATAAGTTTCGCCGGCTTTCAATGTAGTAGTATAGGAAGGTACCTCAAAAGCACTGGCAGCAAGTCCCTGATATTTGATATCGGTGGCAAGGAACTTGAACTTTTTATTATACCAGTCAATTACACTGTTATGGCTTTCCAGAGTCACATCCACATTCCCGTCAATCAAAAGAGAGCCACTTACACCCACTGTAATGAATCCTTCCTGCACTTCACTGCTATAAGCAAGCTCTTTAGTCACAAGATTGCTGGAAGCGCCGATCAGATAGAGCGTCTTCTTATATTGCTCCTTATCAAGCGGGCTTTCATAATCACAGCTACTTAAAACGACCAATAACAAAAGTATCGGATATAGTATTTTATTGATATTCATAACAAACGTTTTTTACTTAATTATTAATTCTGTACTTCGTGTGCAAAATTACCATCCCGGATTCTGAACCAGTTTCGGGTTCTTATCCATCGTTGTACGAGGGATAGGCAGGAAGTAATCTTTATAAGAGAATACACGATGCGAACGAGTATTATTGATCACTGTTTCCGTATGGAATGCTTTACGGTCTGTGCTACGTGCAGCAATGTTCATACCTGTTACAGGCTCATTGTATGCATCGATCGCATCTCCCCATCTACGCAAATCGTGATAACGTCTGCCTTCACAGAAAAACTCCACACGTCTTTCACGCTTAATCAAATCCCGCATCGTAGTCACATCCCTTGCATCATCCGCTGTAATCCCCGGCAAACCGGCTCTATAGCGAACCATATTAAAGTATTTCACCATCTCGTCCACATCACGGCTCACTGTAATCCCATTCTCTTCATCGGTATATGTATTACTTCCCAACTCATTCAATGCTTCCACATAGTTGAGCAGCACCTCTGCATAACGCATGATCGGGAAAGTTTTCGACTTCATCATACCTTTCAGCTGATCCTCTACATAATGAATGTACTTCTTGCAGGTAAAACCAGTGTGGTTATAATCTTCAGGATGATCGGACGACGGTGCAGCAGTACCATTAGCATAGTAAGTAACTGTCTGCTTAGTTTGATTACCTTCGGTTCCGATGTAAGAAAGTCCGCTCCAGTAGCAATGGTTAAAACCTACGCTGGCATAGAAACGCATTTCCATCTTATCAAACATCTTAGCAGCATCGGACGGAAGTGTATAGTCAGAGAAAGACTGTGAACTACCACCAATGGCTTCCCAGTAATTTGTGGGATAAAGTGGTGAGTTATTGATGTCGCTACCGTCTTCCATACGGAAAGCTTTCACAGTCGCATAAGTAATATTCAACCCATTACCACCACCCAGGCTCGTAGGAGTAGCAATCCATGCCGGAGAGTCGCCAGCTGTACTAGAGTAGCCGCACATATAAATAAACTCGTCATTATTATAAGCCGGAGTTTCACCATTGAACATAAAAGCATAAGAACGAAGCGCATCTATACCTCCCGCTCCATTAGGATAGTTTTCGTCAGGCACATTCTCCGGTAGCGGTTTTGTGTCTAGTTTTCTCTCAACAGTGTGCAGCTTATATTTAAAGCTACCAGCTTCCGAACCCTTAATCAAACGTTTGGCAAGAAGAGCGGCTGTTCCCCATTTGGATTCGTCTTTGACTTGAGGCATAAAGTTGGTACCGTCCGAACGCTTCCAATCAGCATAAAACTCATTTCCGTTGTACCAAGGACTTGCTTCGATCAGTCTTACTCTTCCCATCAATGCCAATGCCGCTCCCGAAGTAGGCAGATTGACTAGGGTAGACGTACGGCTGGAAGGAAGATATTCGTATGCTTTCTCGAAATTCTCGCAGATATAGTTAATACAATTCTCGTATGTCTCTCTTTCCAATGACATGCTTTCCGCACTGGCATCCACATCATAAGCCGTTTCAGGTACAATGGGCACAGGTCCGTAAGCCTCTACCAGTTTATAATAGAAATAAGCTCTCAAGAAATAACAACGTCCCATAAAGTCACGCAAATCGCTCGTAGTAATATCCTCACATTCATTGATTCTTTCCAAGACGAGGTTGGCTTTACGAATACCTTTATACCAAGTACCATAGTTATTATAGAAATCACTCTGTGGAGTCACTTCGTCCACCATCAGCTGGATAGCTTTATGACGGGAGTCATTCCATGATGTAAAGTTCTCGTCCGAAGCTCCCTGATAAGGCGACCAAGCATTGGTCCACAAGTCTCCTTCATTAGGTAATAACTTTCCGGCACCATTGATATATTCTTCCAGATATTCCTTACGTTTAAATACAGAGTCTAGCTCAAAAATCTCATCGAAGTATGAGTCTACATCCAGGTAGTCGTCACAGGAGGTAAACATACTTCCTGTGCAACACATCAGTGCCATAGCGGCTATGCAATATATTTTTCTGAAATTCATAATTATACGATTTATGATAATGTTACAATTGAAACGGGATTAAAACGTCACATTAAGCTGAAGGGTGAATTTCCGTTGCAGAGGATACACCGCACCGTTTGACGATGCTTGCTCCGGGTCCCAAAGTTTCACCTTATCCCATACATGCAGGTTTTCGCCTACAAGACTCAGGGTAGCGTTCTGTACACTAATCTTATCTCGCAACCATGCGCTGGTGAATCTATAAGACAACTCGATATTTTTCAATCTGAAATAGCGGCCATCCGCCAACCAGAAAGTAGATTCACGGTTATTGTTCTTATTCTCACCATAAGTCAGACGCGGGAAACGCGCGTTCGGATTTTCCGTACTGGCGTCACCGGAATATTCTCTCGGTGTCCAGCGATTCTTTTGATCAGCCACAATGTTAAGTACATTGCCTCGCGTTTCCCAAGCAAACGGATAGTACCCTGATCCCCCATAGAAATATTGTACTTTACCTACACCTTCAAAGAAAATGCTGGCAGTAAACTGTTTGTATCTGAATTCAGCAGCAAAACCATACTGAAGAGTTGGAGTATTCGAATAGGATAACGGTACAATATCATCATCATTGATAACACCGTCACCATTGACATCTTTATACTTAATGTCACCTGGACGCACATCAGAAGAATAGGTTTGAACAGGACTACTTTCAATATCTGCCTGATCTTTGAACAAACCTAAAGATATCAAACCGCGTTTCACTCCATAAGGAACGTCTACAAAAGACTGATAAGGATATACCACGCCTGATTGCTCCCAATAGGTTACGTTATTGCGGGCGAATGTCCAGTTACCACGAACTGTCATTCCAAAATCTTTGGTGAAATTATGGTTGAACGTTATATTTCCATCAAATCCCCATGATTCCATTCCACCGATGTTGGTATACGGATTGGTTACAAAACCTGCTTCTTCAGGAATGTTGGCACGTTGCTGGAAGATACCTTTGTTTTTATCCTTAAAGATGTCGGCAGTCAGTTCCACTTTGTCATTAAACATTTTCAGGTCTACACCAATATCCATTTTGGTTGTCTCTTCCCAGTTCAAGTCATTGGCACCTACGCGGCTCTCGCCAACGGTGCTACCAGGCCATGTTACTGAGCTATAATCGGTAGACACAGTAGAAAGGTACGGGAAGCGGATTTTCTTGATACGGTCATTACCTACTTTACCCAAAGAAGCTCTGAGTTTGAAGAAATCGAGGAACGGAAGTTTTTCACGCGTCCATTCATACTGAGTAGGCACCCATCCCAAAGCTACTGCCGGGAACCACCCGTAGCGGTTGCCTTTCTTGAATTGCTCGGAACCGGTATATCCTACATTGAATTCAAACATATAAGTATCCTTATAAGAATAAGTAGCACGAGCAGAAATAGCCTGATAACGTTTAGGAATGGAACGAATTCTTTCATCCAATGTGGTGTCGTCATCATCATTATTCAGATAAGAGTCTTTATTTTCCTGACGGTAGGCATTAAGTAATCCGGTCACACGATGGTCTTCGCCAAAGATTCTTTCGTAATTGATATTTCCTTCAAAATAATACTGACGGGCAATGCGGCGATAATCGCTGTAAGTCATATCAGTAGCACTCGATGTACGTTTAGAGATCAATGCTCCATTCTGCTTTCTTCCTGTGGCGTAATATAAGTCCGGAGTCTTGGTACGATACTGGTCAAAGTAGCCGGTATAGTTAAACGAGAATACGCCTCTTGCAGACAGTCCTTTTGTGATGAAATCCAACTTCTGATTCAGACTGGCATTCATACGGGTGGCCTGTGTTTCACTGATCTTATACCCTGTATAGTTCAACTGTACATAAGGAGAAACCTCATCCGAGTTTCTACCAAATGATGGAAGAGTACCATTGGAGTATTTCACCGGAACGATTGTTGCCGGAAGATTAGCTTGCGCCGACCATAATGCATTGTTATTATCACCATATCCCGGAGAATTACGTTTAGTGATAATCGTTTCCATATTCAAAGAGAGTAGAGTTGTTTTAGTCATATTGGCGTCTACGTTCGCTCTGAAATTATATTGATGGTAATCCACATTAGTATTATGTTTACTTACCGACTTATCTTGTTTGAAAACAGCTCCTTGGTTCATGATACCCATACTTACATAATAACGTGCATTGGTACCACCACCAGAAAGACTCAGGTGATGTTGATTGTCAATCACATAGTCATTCAGAATCACATCTCTCCAATTCACATTCGGATAAAGATCCGGATCGAGACCGGAACGGAACAGTTGGATTTCAGAATTAGTATAAATCGGATTCTTACCTCTGACAACACGTGCTTCATTAGCAAGGTTTGCATAGCCCACTGCATCTACATACTCCGGCATGCGGGGAGAATAGGAATATGTGGCATTTGTCTTGAAGTTAACAGTTAACTTACCGGCTTTACCTCTCTTGGTAGTTACAATTACTACGCCATTGGCACCACGCACACCATATACGGCAGTTGCCGAAGCATCTTTCAAAACTGAGAAACTTTCAATATCTGCAGGGTCGAGTGTATTCAAGTCACCTTCTACACCATCAATCAAGATCAGCGCCGAAGCATTTGCCCCAAACGTACTGATACCACGTACCCAAAATTCAGAGAAGTTATTGCCCGGCTCACCACTACGAGTCACACCAATGATGCCCGGCACACGACCTTGAAGCATATTGGATACAGAAGTGGCGGGAACCTGCAACTGTGCCGGATCAACAGAAGTAATAGCTCCTACAACAGAAACTTTACGCTGAGAACCACGACCTACTACCACTACTTCATCCAAACTACTGATACTTTGTTTCAAGACAATAGTCTCACGCTCTTTAGACTCTGTTATTTTAACTTCTTTATTCTCAAAACCTACATAAGAGAAAACAATGGTAGACTTGGGAGGAATATTGTTTAAACGGAACTTTCCATCCAGATCAGTAATTACACCAATGGAGGTTCCTTTTACAGCAACACTCACGCCTATAAGTTCAAATCCATCTTCACCGATGACAGTACCGGAATATGTCAACCCTCCCTGAGCGTATGCCATAGAAGAAAAGAGACTGCATATTATAAATAAGATGCTTATTATTTTTTTCATGATTAAATTCTGATTAATGTGTTTATTCTATTGAATACTTTCTTAATGCCGGCTCGTAGCGCATAGCAATCCAGTAACCACCATTCCCGTCATAGCTAATATCTTGAGGTCCATTAAATAAAGCAATATCAGGTGAACCATCATCGGTTCCATGTACAGTGGATGTACCCAATACAGTAGTTACATATCTTTTCTCCATATTCTCATCATAAGCGATTTTACGTATTACGTGACTATTATCCCCCTGACAAACGAAAATATTACCATCTTCATCTATTGTAAGACCACGTAAATACTGGAATTTTGCTTCATCAGCCAAAAAACCGTCTGTAGTTCCTGTATTATTCTGGTTAATCTGCTCGTAAGCATGTGTACCATCTTCTTTTACCCAAACTTTCAGAATCTTATTTTTATCAGTAGTTACATAGAAACAATCTTCAAAAGCACTATAAGCAATGTAAGCAAAAGGACCACCACTAAAATCATTATGTTCAAACAAAATCTCATTATGAGTCGGATTATCTACTTCAATACGTCCCAAACGACCATTAGCCGTTACATAATACAACCATTGATTATCACCATTCAAAGCCACAGCCCAAACATCGGTACCTGAACTGATATCACTTAGTCGAGAAGGAACCCATGCCTGCGATTTCTTATAAACATAAACGGTATTAGCACCATTAATAGTAGCACCATAAGCCAATGTTTTATCATTAGATACCGCCACTTTCCCAACCACAGGACCGCTTTGGATAGTAATTACAGCATCTTCGTCTATAGAAATATAACGCACACTATTATTATTCCATGCCTGACCTACAATACCCGACTGTTCATCAATGCAAGCTACACCAAACATCTGCCCAAAAGTTGCCTCAGCCAGACTTCCATCTTTACCGGCACCATCAGCTTGTACAAAATCACCGGCAATAGTAGATACATTCTCAGAAACAGAATACTTAAAAGTCTCATCAGCCACCACAGTCTGATCATTCACCTTAACCGTAATCTTATTGAAACCTTCTGCCTGACGTGGCGCCATACAATAAATCGTAGTATTATCTACTCCCACTACGGCAGCCTTGTTCTCCTTTTCCATATTATCTGTGAATAATACGGTTACCGCAGATTTGTCATTTCCAAAGTTATTACCTATAATAATCACTTTCTCTGCTACCCGACCGGTATCCGGCGTAAAATAGTCAATAGTGACAGGTTTGTTCGGGTCATAGGAATCCGTACCTGATTCCTTGTTGTCATTACAGCACATCAGCACCAACGACAAAAACCCTAATAAGGGAAGAAATAGTCTTTTCATAACGTTTTTCTTTTTACATATTAAATTATTGGTTCACTAAAAATTCTTTATTGGCATATCAGCGTTATAAACGCAGGAAAATAAAACAGCACATATAATCAGGAAAAAGACATCGATTGACGAATGACTTTAGTTTTTTAAAGATTATATTAGTTTTCATTTTCATAATATTAGTTTATTTCGTTGTTATCTACAGCAAAGATACGAATGAGTGTAGATTTTACATTATAAAAATCATTCAAAAAACGTAGAGAATCATTCATAAACGATTTACACACGTTGGCTGCAAGAAACACAACTCCTTTCTTCCTCTTTAACAGGACTTTATATAAATATGAATAATATAGATCGAGTTTAATAATCTATAGAGTAGATATTCAATGATGACGGACTACCTTTATACAACGTCTCTACATTTATTATTAACGGTGCCGAATTATCGGAGTTATAACATCGAATGACTGCTTCACCCTTTTCATTCGTTTTCACATTCGGATTCCAGTATAGTGTGCGGCGAGAATCTTCCGTATAGAGAGGAGCGCCATTAGGATAAGCTGGTGAATAAAATTCCAAGGGCTCATTATATCCTTGTATATAGGTATGACGAATCCCGCGCCGGGCTTTATAAGTTTTGTTCGGGTCCCAGTCATCAATCGTAGTGATGGAGCAAACTACTACTGACGATTTCTGCAACGGACCTTTCTTCATAGTCTTTCTATCTTTCTCACCCCAAAGTGCATCTGGTCCGGAATCCGCACCTATAGCATCCTGCAAAGACAAATCACTCAAATCTCCATCCTGCCAGCGACCACTCCAAAAATTATTTGCTGTAAATTTCGTCACTCTATTACTCTGCTTGTTCATCACAAAAACAGATTCCCCCCCTGCCTGATCATAATAAAGCATGATAGATTTAATAGCATCCACATCTTTGTCCAACACATAATCCGTTTTACCATAAGATAAAACCCCGCCGTTGACTATAAATAAAACTCTTGAGTTATTATAGTGCAGGCTCAGCGAATCACTCAATCTGAAATTAGGATTTAATTCCTTCAACAGCATAGGCAGATTGTACACCGCTTCTCCTTTATCACGCATTTTATCTACCACCTGCGTTATATTATAATAACCCAGAATCTCTTTTTCAAAGCGTTCAGTTTGCTTCAATAACAAGTTCAGACGCTTGGCGTTCACCACCACTTCATCCAGCAAATGATGATCCGGTCCGAATACAGAATCTTTATAAGCAATATCCAAGGTGTCCAACAACTGTTTCAAATCACCCGCCTCTTTCCATTCCGGATTCAGCTCATAATAATCAAGTTTCCGTAAGGAAGGCTCAAAATTACGGAACAACTTCACGACTGCCTGCTTGTTCCACTTCTTTCCCTCGTTCCGTGTCTGTATGAGAGCATCCATAGAACCGCTAAAACCATCTACCGGCGCACTAAAATACCCCAATGAATCCGTTTTTGTCATACCTGCAATAGAGACCGAATCCCTGCGCGCAAGAATACTCACCCCGACATTCCGTAACGCCTTACCGAAATAAGATTCGACCTGTCCATACAGGGTCAGCGAGGTCTCCGGAAGATACCGAGGCAAGAAAGGACGTTTACCTATCAGTCGGGAAAGGTCATACTTCCGCCAGCCACGTACCAATAGGAGGACATCCAACATTTTGAAACGTTCGGCAGACTGGTTCTCAAAATAAAAACCGGGTTGATGAATATAGCCTTTCAGATCGGAGACAAGCAACAAATCCGTATAAATGGAATGATCATATTCCCGAAAATCAGACTCCACACCGTTGCGGATAGATACAGAAAGATTGGCCTGTACCGGACGATTCAGATGATCTCTCACTTTAATCCGGCAAGTCACCGGCTCAAAAGGGCGATATAGGGCGTGATCCGTTTTACAGGCAAGGAGCATGGAAGAACGCGGCATCACATAACAAAAACGCTCGCATAACGTTTCCCCTTTCAGATTGACCAGAGATATCTGTTGCACTCCGGGCGGTAGTTCTTTAGTCGAAATCCGAAATTGACAGTTCAATTCATCTTCAAAGTCCAGTGTCATACATTTGTAAGGTCGCCCCTGAGAAGATACAAAAACAGCCAGTGTGTCTTTCATTGCCTGTGAACTGCGGGCTACAGTGATATCCAACATTTCCCGCCGGTTATCGATTCGGAGTACATATCCTTGTGGAAGAGCTTCCGGAAGGTCAAACTGATAAGTGGAGCCTTCATAATCAATTTTTGCCACACCCGCCTTTTCTTCGGGCTTATACTCAAAGTAACCCATCCCGTCATGCAATGAACGGATATGCGCCAGTTCTTCACCACTCGGCAAAACCACTGTTCCCTCTACATCAGCAGCTCCTTTGTCACGGCTGGTGGCTTCAAAAGCTACAATCGAAGATATGCCTTTCACCAATTGTCCACCCTCCGGAAAAAAGCGGACTGTAAACTTCTTCTCTTTATCCTTCGGCCGCTGTTTCATCGAAGCGTCCATACGATAGGTAGCTATACTCCGAGGAGTCTCTTCATCGCTCAGCCGTTTCCGATAGACGGGTAATACACGGGAAAAACAGGAAGGGTTATCAAAAGCAAGCATCCACTTTGTATAGGCACGCATTTCATAATAACCGGTAAAGAAGGTATTGTTCAAAATGATTTGTCCCGTTCCCTCCCCATCCGTAAGCTGAATAATTTGCCGCTCTACGACATTTCCCAACTGGTCCAGTAATTCTACATACAAAGGTTTGCTGATCGTCGTCGGTAAGTTTTGTTCAGCCGTCACTACATACGCTTTGAACCAAATCGTATCACCAAGGTAATAACTTGCATTATCCAAATGAAGACTCACTTTCTCGCGAGGGTACGAATCTGCGAAGTTCTGCGCATAACGGAAATATCGGGAAAAGATTGTATCGGATGACTGCGCATAAGCGTTCACTGTACACAAGATGAACAGAGTGGTAATAAAAAATGCCTTCCAGCTTTTATCATGTTCGTGTAAAGAATCAGATTCCATTTTCTGCAAGTATTAGATTCGGTTATTTGATTGATTGCAAAATTACAGTTGTTTTATTTTATTCGCTGTAAAAATCATGCAGAAAGGGTAGAAAATCATGCAATGAATCATTTGTCTATACTAAATACAAGATTTATTTGTACTTTTGAGAGTGAATATCAAGGAATACATAATATCTGAAACGATGAAAACATACATTGCGGCTTTCTTCCTCCTGCTATCCGCCACATTTGTGGCAGCCCACCCTTACCTCATCCAAAGATTGGGAATAGAACAAGGCTTATCCAACAATTATGTATTGAGTATCACGCAGGACAAGCAGGGATTTCTGTGGTTCGCCACCGAAGAAGGGCTGAATAAGTTTGACGGAACCCGCTTTATCACCTACTATAAAGAGGAGCAATCTTCTTCTGTTCAAAGCATTACCGGCAACGAACTCAATGAAGTGTACGCCGATCCCGTGCAGCCTGTTATCTGGATAGCCACCCAGCGGGCAGGACTCAACGCTTATAATTACGAGACACAAAGTTTCAGCGTCTACCAATATAATCCGGAAGACCCGCAAAGTCTGATAACGAACGATGTCACTCACATTACCTCATCCGTACAAGCCGGCAAAGGGTTATGGGTATGTACTTATTATAGAGGTATAGAGTATCTGGACATCGCTACCGGGAAATTCACTCATTATAACAAAAGTACAGTACCCGCCCTTCCCTCTGAGCAGACCTGGACAGCCACGGAGGCTGAGGATGGCAAACTATATATCGGACACGTAGAAGGCGGGTTAAGCATCCTCTCCCTGAATGACAAATCCGTGAAACACTTCGTCCATGATCCTCAAAACCCGAACAGCCTTCCGGGGAACGATGTGCGTTGTATCTATAAAGATACCAACGGAAATATATGGATCGGAACCAGCAAAGGTCTGGCTCTGTTCAATGCCAATACAGATACATTTACCAACTTTCATAACAATCCGGGGAATAATCACGGAGCATTGTCAAGCTATATCTTCTCCATCAAGCAGCTCAAAGACAACAAACTCTGGATTGCAACAGAACTGAACGGGATCATGATACTGGACTTACAGCAAAATCAGTTTCTGCTGCCCGAACAAATACGCTTTGAGTTTATCCGCGAAGGGGACAATAACTACAGTTTGTCCAACGCCAGCGCACGGTATATCTTTCAAGACTCTTTTAATAATATCTGGATAGGGACTTGGGGAGGAGGAATCAACTTTATCAGCAATGCTCCTCCCGCATTCCATACATGGAGCTATTCACCCACCCAAATGAATGAAAGTTCGCTGAGCAACAAAGTCGTTAGCAGCGTCTGCGATGACGGACAAGGAAAATTGTGGATAGGAACTGACGGAGGAGGTATTAACGTATTCGAAAACGGAAAACGGGTGGCCATTTACAATAAAGAAAACAGAGAACTCCTGTCCAACTCAGTGCTTTGTTCGCTGAAAGACTCGGAAGGCAACCTATGGTTCGGCACCTATCTGGGCAACATCAGCTATTACAATACAAGACTGAAGAAGTTTCAGATCATCGAACTGGAAAAGAATCAGCTTCTCGACGTACGCGTCTTCTATGAAGACAAGAATAAAAAGATATGGATAGGAACTCACGCAGGGGTGTTCGTTGTAGACCTTGCCAGCAAGAAGGTGATTCATCATTATGACACCTCCAACAGCCAGTTGCTGGAAAACTTTGTACGCAGCATTGCCCAAGACAGTGAAGGACGTTTCTGGATAGGAACTTTCGGAGGAGGAGTCGGGATATATACGCCGGATATGCAACTGGTCAGGAAGTTCAACCAATACGAAGGTTTTTGTTCCAATACGATTAATCAGATATACCGGAGCAGCAAAGGTCAGATGTGGCTTGCCACCGGTGAGGGGCTGGTATGTTTTCCTTCGGCCCGCAATTTTGACTATCAGGTTTTTCAAAGAAAAGAAGGACTGCCCAATACACATATAAGAGCTATCAGTGAAGATAAGAACGGCAACATCTGGGCAAGTACCAATACCGGCATCAGTTGCTATATCACCTCTAAAAAATGTTTCTATACCTACGATCACTCCAACAACATCCCACAAGGAAGTTTCATCAGCGGATGCGTTACCAAAGATCATAACGGGCTCATCTATTTCGGCTCTATCAACGGATTGTGTTTCTTCAACCCCGATATTGCCATAAACAGTCCGCAGATTCCTCCTGTGGTTATCACTAAAGTGAGAATTCCCGGACGACTCACAAGTCGGGAGAAGAACGAAACCGCTATTCCCATTTCCGAAGGAGAGATAGAATTGACTCATGAACAAAATAGTTTTAATCTTACTTTCAACGTACAGGACTATTCACTGGCCAACCAGGTGGAATATGCCTATATGCTGAAAGGACTTGAAAACTCATGGTATACGATCAACGAGCAAAACAGCGTCACCTTCCGTAATATTCCTCCCGGCAAGTATGAGTTTCTGGTAAAAGCCCGCCTGCACAATCAGGACTGGTCGGAGGACATGACCTCTCTCAGGATACATATCACCCCTCCTCTCTGGCTGACATGGTGGGCAAAACTTATCTATATTCTGATCACTATCAGCATTATTTATACTATTATCCATGCCTATAAGAAGAAAATAGACCTCGAAAGCCTCTATACGCTGGAAAAGAAAAACCACGAACAAGAACAAGAATTGAATCAGGAACGCTTGCGATTCTATACTAACATCACTCATGAGCTGCGCACACCACTGACCCTGATCCTCGGTCCGCTGGAAGATATGCAGAAAGACACGTCACTGCCGACCAGACAGGCGCAGAAACTTTCTGTCATCCACCAGAGTGCCCTCCGGCTGCTCAACCTGATCAATCAGATTCTTGAGTTCCGGAAAACGGAAACGCAGAACAAAAAGCTATGTGTTTGCAAAAGCAACATCGCGCCCCTCGTTCATGAAATCGGACTCAAATACAAAGAACTCAATCAAAAGAAAGCAATCGACTTTCAGATTCAAATAGAAAAAGAAGAGATGCTTCTGTTCTTTGACAAAGAAATCATCACCATTATCCTCGATAATCTGATTTCCAATGCCATCAAATATACGGAACAGGGAAAAATAACCTTGAGCTTGTATCCCACCACACGAAACGGAGTCACTTATACGGAGATTAAAGTCAGTGATACGGGATACGGAATCTCTGCGGAAGCCTTGCCTCATGTTTTCGACCGTTACTATCAGGAAAGCGGCAAGCATCAGGCATCCGGCACAGGTATCGGACTGGCTTTAGTCCGAAATCTTGTAGAACTGCACGAAGGCGAAATCCGGGTGGAAAGCATACAGAACGAAGGAAGTACTTTCTATATCAGCTTATTAACAGACAATATCTACCCCAACGCTTTGCATGGAGACTCTACGAAGCAAACAGAGGAGGAAATGATATCAGAAGCTGTTCCGGAAGATTCTCAAAATACGGAACCGGAAACGAGCAAACCTATCCTGCTGATTGTAGAAGACAATGAAGATATACAGAAATACATCGCCGAATCTTTCTCCGACTCTTTCGAAGTAATCACAGGCAGCAACGGTGAGGAAGGGAAACAGCAGGCTCTCAACCGTATTCCCGATATTATAGTAAGCGATATCATGATGCCGGTAATGGATGGCATCACGCTATGCCGTCAACTAAAAGAGGATGTGCGTACCAGCCACATCCCTGTCATCCTGCTAACGGCCAAAGATTCATTGCAGGATAAAGAAGAAGGATACGAAGTGGGAGCGGATTCTTATCTGACCAAGCCTTTCAGTGCTTCACTGCTGCGAAGCCGCATCAACAATCTGCTTGATTCGAGAAAGAAACTGATTGCTCAATTCCAGCAGACCGGAACGAGTCATAACCCCAATTCTCATTTGGATGAAAAGCGTTCCATAATCACCGAGGCGCTCAGCAAACTGGATAACGAATTCATTGAGAAAATCACGCAATTGGTTGAGGACAACCTTTCTTCGGAGAAGATCGACATCACTTATCTGTCCGACAAGATGTGTATGAGCGGCTCTACGCTCTACCGGAAGATGAAAGCGCTGACCGGACTTTCTACGAACGAATACATCCGGAAAGTAAAAATGCAGAATGCGGAACGGTTACTCCTCGAAGGAAAATATAATATCTCGGAAATAGCCTATAAAATAGGAATGAACAGTACAGGCTACTTCCGTCAATGTTTTAAGGATGAGTTTGGTGTCTCTCCTTCAGATTATCTGAAGCAGTTCACCTCCCCAACTCCTCCACCATCGTCTTAAACAACGATCTGCTGTCATTCAGCGGCATATCCGTAGCCAAGTCCCAGCTCATCATTCCTTTGAGCTGCTGGTCCATCGCATAACGTGTCTTGGCACGGATATTATTTTGCCCGTCAAAGACATACACGTCTCCCTTATAGGTTACTTCGTTTTGTGCCGGCCCCGTAATCAGCCCGTCCTGCACAAAACTGAAGTAAGCCTCAGTCTTCTTTGAGCCATCTTTTGTCACGCCATAGAAAGGAACGCCTGCCACCAGCTTTTCCTTTGGAATGCCATAAGCCAACGCCATCTGTATATCCGAACAGTATTTCTCCATCGGGAAGCGAACCGGCGAAGGACCGTAACACTGATAAGAAATGAAATCGACCGCAGCAATCGCCTCTTTACTAATCTTATAACACACAGGATGCAGGGATACGCTGAACACATATTTATCTCCCAATACCTCTCTCATCTTCAGAATAGCCAGACTGTAATCTTCATACTCTTTTTCAGTCTCCGCCCATTCAAAATCCAGATCGATGCCATCGAGCTTATTCTTTTCCAGTATCTTCTTTATGTTTTTGGCAAATGCAACACGGGCCGCCTCATCTGCAACCATCGCTTTCCACTCGCCACTGGCAGCGCCCAGACGAAGTTTTGTCTTTGTTCCTTTCACATCCGCACGGACAGACTTTATCAATTCCTCCCAACTAGTCACTCCTTTCCCATTCTCAAAGATACGGGGATTCTCAAACGAAAGCGACCCGTCTTTATTGGGACGGACGTTCAGAAAAATCAGATCATCACTCGCCCTTAAACTCTCGGCAGAAATACGTCCGCGATTGTAGAAATTACCCCGTACATACGAACTAATGAAGCAGTTTTGTTGCGCATACAACGATAATCCGACAAACAAGAGAAGGAAAAATACAATTTTTCTTGGTAGTAGCATAATAATTGATAATTAATGGGTTTTGATCGCAAAAGTAGGTACAGGCAAAGAAAACAAATGTTCAAAAATCACTATAATACTTCCAAAAATCAACATAAAGTTTCTTATTGAGAGATGTAAAACAAAAACATCCTTTTAAAAAGGGAATTAAGTGTTTTACCGGAATCAATTACATTAAATCGCAAAAGTTTTCCGGATTATAATACAAAGTGAATAACAATCACTATCTTTAGGCATAAAATCAGTTCATATGATCATTTATCTACATGAAAGCAACCGTCTAACTTAGACTGACTTTTGAAGAAATGCAACATCTATACGTATATGAATAAACTCGTACTTACCGGTCTGCTGGCAGCCGGAACCATGACGCACCTGCAAGGCGCTCAACCTGCCGGACAACGCCCCAACATCCTTTTTATCCTGAGTGACGACCACACCTCCCAAGCCTGGGGCATCTATGGCGGAGTACTGGCAGAATATGCCCACAACGCCAACATCCGCCGGCTGGCAAAAGAAGGGGTAGTGCTCGACAACTGTTTCTGCACCAACTCTATCTCAGCACCCAGCCGTGCCAGTATCCTCACCGGTCTATACAGTCACCGGAACAGACTGTACACCCTTGCGGACTCACTGGACACCTCCATCCCCACCCTTGCCACCCTGCTACAAGCCAACGGATACCACACCGGACTCGTCGGCAAATGGCATATCCAGTCGCAACCGCAAGGATTCGACTACTACTCCATCTTCTACGATCAAGGCGAATACCGTGACCCGACTTTCATAGAGAGCACCGACCCGTGGCCCGGCAACCACCAGTTCGGCGAACGGGTGCTCGGCTTCTCCACCGACCTCGTCACCGAGAAAGCCATCCGATGGATGAAAGA
>NZ_QTLF01000015.1:0-122379 GCF_003434395.1 Bacteroides sp. AM23-12 | reverse complement strand
TCAGCAGCCGAAGCGTAGCACGCTGTTCCGGCGTCCGGGTGTCTGCCGGGCGTCCCCGACAGTCCAGACCGCCTTCATAGCAGATTCCGATACTGCTGGCATTAAAACCTTTTGCGTGTGCACCGATGCGTTCGACAGGGCGGGTAAGATGCACCGTTCCGTCTTTGCGGATGTAGTAGTGATAGCCTGTTCCGTTGAAACCACGGCGGCGGTGCATCAGGTCCAAAGCCTCCGGAGAAAGCGTACGATTCCCCTGCGTGGCGGTACAATGCACCACGATCAAATTGATAATTCTCATGTGAATAAGTGATTACTAGTTAGTTAAGTTTCCGATTTAGTTTAGTCGTTCGTTCTTATATTTTGTGTTGTGACGAAAGGTTATACTGTCGGGTCCGGTGCTTCCTCACCACCTCCTTCGCCACCATCGCCGCCACCCGGCTTATTTGTATTTCCACTGCCGGAAGCCGGAGTGTCTGTACGGTCGAAGCGCACACACTTCGCACCGGTCACCAAAGAGCGGGTAGCGGTAGTCCGATCGGGGTTCTTGGTGAAGTTGGGAAGGAAACGGACCGTAAGAGAAGCTTGCGCAGCCGACACTTCTTCCGAAGTCTCCACCCCTTTACCGTTGGATTTCATCACCATGCGGAAAGTCCCGAAACCGTCAAGCGACACGCTTTCCGATGCTTGTAGATGCTGCCCCATCACAGTCACCAGGTTATCAAGCGTATTCTTCACATCACCCGGGGAGAGAGACGAGTAAGCGGCAATCTCTTTAGCAATCTGCGAAGTGCTGATATTAGCCGTGTATATCACACGGGGATGAAACATTTTTTTGTGATTTTTGTCTTCCAGAACAGACTGGAATGACTTGTACAATACTGCCATAATCGTAATAGTTTTTTTGTGTTAATAATTTCGTTTAGTTTTGTCCTCAAGCTTAATGACATTGCAAAGATAGGAGCATTATTCAGACTGACCTAATCATTTTTTCAAAGTGCGTTCATAAATTAATTAATTATACTCAGCAGGTAGTGCCCGGGCAATCTGATCTTTCCATTGCTCCCCCGGATGGTATTAAATCCTTTCCAAACAGGGTTTCCAATAGCTCCGAAGTTACTTTTAAGAATAATGGCATATTGTTCGGAAGGCGGAACTTTGTAAAGCCGCAGGTTATCTGTCAGTCCCTGGAAGTTACGCTGCACACCATCGCATGGCGGTTGCAGACAGTCAATATCTTCCTGTGTCACAGCCGTTCTACTTTTCAAATATTTTCCTCCTTCATCTCCTCCTTGAGGAGGGTTAGGGAGGTGGTTTACTTTGTTTTGATTTATTTTTATTTGTTTTCTTTTGTTTTGTGTACCCGATGTTGCAATTTCATCCTCCATTGTTACAGAATCGGAGCTTGATGTTACCGTACAGGCGGTCTTGTGATCAGCATCACCGTTTAACGCTTCCGCACATTCGCTATCCAAAGAATCATCCGTACTACTTTTACCGCTCTGAGACGAACGGTATGAGGTGATTTCTTCCGATTCCAGCAGGCAGTAGTCCGGCTCTATCAGCGCACTGCTACGCCGCTTGGTGATGAAAAGATACTGCCGCTGGATGTCGGCGGAAGTCAGGATGTTGTATTGCCGGAAAAGTCCGACATCAAACAAGCCATATTCCACGGACAGACTGATGATACGCTTCACATCATCCAGTTCCGTACTGTAAAGGCTGTCCACAAGCTCCTCGTAAAATTCGTCACCGACAGAGATATAATACCCTTTCCCGGCATAGATGTACGACAGCGTTTCCACCAGTGTGGCAAAGGCAGAATCACCTTCACGTCTCATAATTCGGCGCACCATCCGATCGTGCATAAAGCTGGTGCTCATGGGGAAATAATCCAGTCCCCGTTTTATTCTTCCCATAGCGTATTCAGTTTTTCTTTTTCTTGTTTCCGTGAGATACTTTCTGCCACAACCTGACGGGCATGAAGAATAAGAAGCATCCGCAAAGCGGGGTCTTTCACCTCGGTTATCACCGGATAAGAAACAGGTTTGTTTTCAAATGATGTACATCGTCTCAAATCACGACGCTTGCGGGTGTTTGCCTTGCGACACTCCTTGCAATAATTGTCAAGGGTCCCGGTGCGTTTGTTTGTATAAAAGGCCTCATGCGGTAGCTCCCGTTTGCAGCACCCGCAAATGTGCAGAGATTGATTCATTAAAGGTTCCATATTGATTTTGCGTTTTAAAGTTTTCATGCTTAAATATTTGTTTATGTGATTATCGGACATATAGTTCCTGCATATTGGGGATATATGGCCAGCGTATTGGATCTATAGCTCCTGTATGCAGGATATATAGATGCTGTAAACCGACTCAATATCACTGGTGTTCATCCGATACAGAATCTTCCGGAAGGGGGTGGATGAGGCATTTTACAACCTTTCATAAACTTTTTGCCGTTTTTCATGGTTATTCTATTTTTAATTTATATTTTTGAAACATATTTCTAAGTTTGCTGCTACAAAGATAAAGCAGTTTTCTCACATAAAACAAACGGTTTTAGAAATTAACGCTAAAAAATTATATAACTGACTATCAATGAACGAATAAGAAGTTCCAACATCTTTACACTAATTTAAAACAAGAATAAAATGGATACATTTCTAGATGTTTCGGGAATAGTAAAGCGCGCCAAGCAGGCGCTCAACTTTAAAAAGGACAGTGAACTGGCCAGTTACTTAGGTGTTTCACGTGCAACATTATCCAACTGGTGCGCCAGAAACCGGATTGACTTTCATCTGCTGCTCAACAAAATGAGAGATGTAGACCTCAATTGGCTGCTGGTTGGGAAGGGTACCCCCAGACATCAAACCAAGTTATGCAAAAGCGATTTAGCAAGCGGTGAGGTCCAGATGATTCACAACCCTAAAACAGTAGAGGCGTTGGACGACCGCAGCGTTGCCCTATATGATATTACAGCTGCCGCCAATCTGAAAACGTTGCTCACCAACAAGCGACAGTATATGGTAGGAAAGATACAGATTCCAAGCATTCCCTTATGTGACGGAGCCGTCTACATCAGTGGTGACAGCATGTATCCGATACTGAAATCGGGAGACATCGTAGGCTTTAAAGAGATTAACAGTTTCAGCAACCTTATTTACGGCGAAATGTATCTGGTTTCGTTTACTATCGAAGGAGACGAGTACCTGGCGGTGAAGTATGTGAACCGCTCGGAAAAGGAAGGATGCCTCAAGCTGGTAAGCTACAACGCTCATCACGACCCAATGGATATCCCTTTCAGCACCATCAATGCAATGGCAATCGTGAAATTCTCCATCCGCAGACACATGATGATGTAATTTGAATGACGCTTCTTTTGCTCCGGAAAGAGGAAAAGGGCAAAGTTTAAACGAAGTGAACCCCGAAAGTTTATTGTCTGACTTTCGGGGTTCATTTCATTTTGAAATACCTTCTTTAATATATTGCATGGGCTGACTAAAAAGTCGGCAGTATCTCAAATCTCCTCCTTCGGGAAGGAGGGGAATTTATGATACTATCGATTTTTAATCAGTCCCGACATCGAGAATAATATACTAGACTTCTTCGCCTTTCAGCGTAGCCGAACTGGCTTCCGTCACCCGCACATTGACAAAATCGCCGATACGGTGCGTGCCTCTGTCGAACACCACCACCCGATTCTGCTCCGTGCGGCCGAACAACTGATCGCGCGAACGTTTGGAAACGCCTTCTACAAGCACTTCATACGTCTTGCCGATGCAACGTTGATTGGACTCCGCGGACAGACGGTTCTGCAAAGCGATAATCTCATTCAGACGGCGAACTTTCACGTCTTCGGGCACATTATCTTCAAGATGCTTCGACGCATACGTCCCCGGACGTTCGGAATATTTGAACATAAAAGCGGCATCATAGCCACATTCCTCCATCAGAGAAAGCGAGAGCTGATGGTCCTCTTCCGTTTCGGAATGGAAACCGGAGAAGATATCGGTAGTCAGTCCGCAATCGGGAATGATACGCTTGATAGCGGCTACCCGGTCCAGATACCACTCACGGGTATATTTGCGGTTCATCAGTTTCAAGATGCGGGAGCTGCCGCTCTGCACAGGGAGGTGGATATGCTTGCACACATTCGGCACTTGGGCGATCACTTCCAGCGTTTCATCGCTCATATCCTTCGGATGGGAAGTCGTGAAACGGATGCGCACGCCCGGAGCAGCTTCGGCCACCATACGGAGCAGCATCGGGAAGGTAACCACTTCGCCCGTCGGCTTCTCGAACCGGTAAGAGTTGACATTCTGCCCCAGCAGGGTAACTTCCTTATAACCTTTGGCAACAAGGTCGGCCACTTCATTCAGAATACTTTCCACATCACGGCTGCGTTCGCGTCCGCGTGTATAAGGCACGATACAGTAGGTGCAGAAGTTATTGCATCCGCGCATGATGGATACAAATCCGGAAATGTGGTTGCCGCAGATACGCGACGGAATCACATCACGGTAAGTCTCGGTCGTCGAAAGGTCTACGTTGATCGCTTTCTCGCCGGCCTCTACCGCGGCAATCAGCTCAGGCAACGTCAGGTAAGCATCCGGACCGACCACCAGATCGACATGATGGTTCGTAATCAGATCATCCTTCACCCGTTCCGCCATACAGCCCAGTACGCCTACAATCAGGGCCTTCTTCTTTTTCTTCAGCGAGTGGAAAAACTCCAGGCGGTTCAGAATCTTCTGCTCCGCATTGTCACGGATAGAGCAGGTATTCATAAACACTGCGTCGGCCTCTTCCAGCGTTTCGGCTACCGAATAGCCCGCCATCTGCATCACCGAAGCGATCACCTCACTGTCCGCCACGTTCATCTGGCAGCCATAAGTCTCAATAAACAACTTCTTGTTGTCATCAGCAGTTGCGGATTTAAAGTCCGCTCCCGTTAATTCGTTCATATTCAAATCCTGTTTTAAATTTGTCCGCAAAGATACGGCTTCGAATTCAATAAGCGGTAAAATGGTACGAAAATAACGCAAAAACTTGTAGTTCAGGCATTATTCTGATAATTAATGTTAATGAAATAAACATTTACGGGGCATATCCTTGCTAAATTTAATTTTATTTTTCACATTTGTGCAATGAAAGAAACATTAGATTTTTTCATAGTTAAGGTTTAGGTTAAAAAAATTAAGGGGAGCTGTGAAGCTGCCCTTTTTTCATAACAAAATGTTAGCTCAAACCAGATATAATGTGTAACTTTGGCAGATTAACTATTTAGAAGTGAAACAGAATGGAAGATTTTTTGAAATTTCTCCTGATAGCAGGTGTCATTCTTGTGGGAATATTCAAAGAGGTGAGCAAGAACAACAAGTCGAAAAAGGCTCAGAATAAACGCCCCGTCCCGCCTGCACCGTCTCCGGTCGAAGTAGATCCTGATGCTATTCCTATACCCGAATTCTGGGGGAGAGGCAGCAGGACTATGGACGAACTGCTCCAGCCCATACCCATAGAACAACCGGCTCCCAAGCCGACGCCGACATCAAAGAAGATGCCGACACCGGCGCCAAAGAAAAAGCAAAAAGAAGAAGTATCTGTGGCTGCATCCATAGCAAACAGTTCCGCACAAGATAAACGAAACGCGAAGCAAGGTTCCCACTATAACCATCCGGAACCTGACAGCGACCAAGACTTCTCCATCCATTCCGTAGAAGAAGCCCGCCGCGCTATTATTTGGGGAGAAATCCTACAGCGAAAGTATTAAGCGATAAGTATTAACCAACAAATATCAACCGCATTTAACGCGAAATTATACTATTTATGTCATTCAATCGTATTTCGGCAGCAGAAGCTGCAAGCCTGATCAAACATGGCTACAACATCGGTCTGAGCGGATTTACTCCCGCCGGAACTGCAAAGGCTGTTACAGCTGAACTTGCAAAAATTGCAGAAGCGGAACATGCCAAAGGCAATCCATTTCAAGTAGGAATTTTTACAGGTGCTTCTACCGGAGAATCTTGCGACGGCGTCATGTCTCGTGCAAAGGCCATCCGCTACCGCGCCCCTTATACCACCAACTCCGACTTCCGCAAAGCTGTGAATAACGGTGAAATTGCCTACAACGACATCCATCTGTCACAAATGGCACAGGAAGTGCGTTATGGCTTCATGGGCAAAGTGAACGTAGCCATCATCGAAGCCTGCGAAGTGACTCCGGACGGAAAGATTTATCTGACCGCTGCCGGTGGTATTTCTCCGACTATCTGCCGCCTGGCGGATCAGATCATCGTTGAGTTGAACGCCGCACACAGCAAATCCTGCATGGGTCTGCACGACGTGTACGAACCGCTCGACCCGCCTTACCGCCGCGAAATCCCCATCTACAAGCCAAGTGACCGCATCGGATTGCCTTATATTCAGGTAGACCCGAAAAAGATCGTAGGCGTAGTGGAAACCAACTGGCCGGACGAAGCACGCTCTTTTGCCGCTGCTGATCCGTTGACTGACAAAATCGGTCAGAACGTTGCCGACTTCCTCGCTGCCGACATGAAGCGTGGCATCATTCCGTCTACTTTCCTTCCGCTGCAATCGGGCGTAGGAAATATCGCTAACGCCGTACTCGGTGCACTGGGACGTGACAAGACGATTCCCGCATTCGAAATGTACACCGAAGTTATCCAGAACTCCGTCATCGGTCTGATCCGTGAAGGACGCATCAAATTCGGTAGTGCCTGTTCACTGACTGTTACCAACGACTGTCTGGAAGGTATTTACAACGATATGGATTTCTTCCGCGACAAGCTGGTTCTCCGCCCGTCGGAAATCTCAAACAATCCGGAAGTGGTTCGCCGACTGGGCATTATCTCTATCAATACAGCTATCGAAGTGGACTTGTACGGTAACGTAAACTCTACTCATATCGGTGGAACGAAGATGATGAACGGTATCGGTGGTTCGGGAGACTTCACCCGCAATGCTTATATCTCTATCTTCACTTGTCCGTCTGTTGCCAAAGAAGGTAAGATCAGTGCTATCGTCCCGATGGTTTCTCATCTCGACCACAGCGAACACTCCGTGAATATCATTATCACCGAGCAAGGTGTAGCCGACCTGCGTGGCAAGAGCCCGAAGGAACGTGCAGAAGCCATCATCGAAAACTGTGCGCATCCCGACTACAAACAGCTTCTCTGGGATTATCTCAAACTGGCCGGTGGCAAAGCACAGACTCCACACGCTATCCAGGCCGCACTCGGTATGCACGCCGAACTGGCCAAGAGCGGGGATATGAAGAATACGAATTGGGCGGAGTATGCCAGATAAGGCATGAAACGTCTGTCGTTCATACTATCATTCATCGTTTGTATTTGCGTTGCAAATACAAACGATGTTTTTTCGCAAAAAAGGGAACTGCAACAGTTCAAGGGCAAGGTGACCAACCAAGAAGGAGAACCGGTACCCTATGTCAGCATCTATGTTCCGGGAACTGGCAGAGAAACCTCTTCGGATATGTCTGGAAACTTTTCTATAAAAGCCAAACATAAAGAAACTGTTTACTTCAGATATATAGGAATGAAAGATGTGCAGATACAACTGGATAAAGATAATCCGTCGGAAATTCTTGTGCAGATAAAGCCGGATACTTTTCGCCTTGATAACGTTATCATTAGGAAAAAGCAAATTATCGAAGTTAAACCCGAAGATATACCTAATGATATTATGATCACTATTATAGAACATAGTCCCGACTTTCCGGGCGGATTAAGCGGACTAAGGGAGTATCTGAAGAAAAGCATACAGTATCCGAAAAAAGCTTTCCGGGCAGGGGAAGAAGGTCAAGTCACAATAGAATTCACCATCGACCCAAAAGGGAATGTAATCAATGCACAAGTTGTAAAGAGCGTATCTGCCAAATTAGACAAAGAAGCCTTACGCATCATAGAGTCCATGCCGCAATGGAAACCGGGTATGCAGCGAGGCCGTCCTGTAGCAGTGCGCATGTCTGTCCCAATAGACTTCGTGATCGATCAAGTCTACAAAGCCATTGATTGAGGGGAAATAAACCGAAAGCCTCTCGTCAGAGGTTCAGCACTCATTTACATGGAATAGTCGCCAACATATGGAACGGATAGTTACTCTCCGCAACAGTCATTCCGTTTGCCGCATAGCACTCGCTATCCGGGTCTGGTAAAGTCATTGCCTGCTGTAAAAGAGCAGAAGATATAAAGTCAGACTCCGATCGTTCTGATATCGCTTCGCTCTGTCTCGCATGCTTTTTCGGAGAAGCAGACTTCGACTTTGCTGCATTTGAAGTAGCTACCAAAGACTTCAGATGAACTTCCCGATAAACAGTATCTACCCGTTCATGGATAACAACTACCGTATCAATGACTGTAGTGACAACGGCAATCTGATCAGATTGCGTATTACTTCCACCCGGGAAGCCATATCCGATGGTCCATCCCAGCAGACAGGCAGCTGTCAGCCACCAGGGAGAAACCTTCAGTCTCATCCTCTTCTTTTGATTCTTCCGAACAGCTTGCATTAAAGAAGAAAAATCAGCCGGAGTATGCTCCGATTTTTCCTGTTCGTATTGTTCTTTAGCAAAGTGAATCAACTGCTGCACATCCTGTGACTTTTCCAGTCTCTCTAAATCATCATTTTTCATTTTCAGTTGTTTTTGGGGTTATAGTTAGACAAAGAACGCTGTAATATTTTAAGTGTATAGTATAAACGAGACTTCACTGTACCTTCCGGACAATGAAGAATCTGCGCAATTTCCCGTACCGAAAGCTCTTCCTCATATCGAAGTGTATATGCAGCCCTTTGTTCGCTCGTCAGGCTGGCAAGTACTTTCTTCAACTGCTCATTAAAGATTCTACGGTCATGCATGCTCTCAAACTCCGGCGAAACACAGTAATCCTTTTCTAACGGATGAGACTGTTGTGAAAAATATTCCTCCTCTATTTCACGGTGCCGGTATTCATTCTTACAAAAATTATATGCAATGGCAAAAGCCCATGTGGAGAATTGCTTTCCAGTCTGATAACTACTCCGTGCTTCATAAATGCGGAGAAATAACTCTTGTAAAAAGTCATCTGCCAACGCAACGTCTCCGGACATCATACGGATGAAAAAACCTTTAAGCCGGGGAGCGTAGCGACGATAAAGTTCCTCAAATGCCTTCTCGCTCTTCTTGGAAACAAAGCGTTCCATGAGCTGCTCGTCCGTCTCAGTGTATGTCAAAGAACTGAATAGCATCATAGTCCACTCCATCTATTAGTTTCTGATATTCTTTTCTCATATCCTTCCCCTGCTTAAAAGGTCCACCTTTCTTGCGCATCTCATCGATATAGGCAAAAATCGCATCCATCAGCTTTACATATTTATTCATCTCCACATTTGCGATCCTTCTGGGGGTAGTCGAATAATCCAGAATACTTTGTAATAAGCTCTTTAATCTTATGTATTGGTTTTTATCTCCACTCATTTGATAAAATCGTAATAAAGGAGAGAAAGCGATGATATAATTACCTAGAATATGAATACCACTTGAAAAATGAGACTGATCCTCTATCAACGGGTGGCGCAAATAGTCCAGCAGATAATTCTGCTCAAAATTCTTTCTCGTAGCCGCCAGATTATTGTATGGTTTAGACGAATACCGAAATACCAGCCCCTCCGAATAGAGGCTGTCTTTCATCTCTTCCAATAAATCTCTGCGGTAGAAAAAATGCGTATAATACACAGGACGTTTCTCTTTTTCGGCAAAATACCACAATCCAGGACATCTCACCGTCTTTGCATCCGGAAGCGTTTGCACATCTATTCCCACTTCCTGCCATAACTGACTCTCCTGAGTAGGATTCCTCAAGTCGGCAACATCGACCACCTTCACATCCGTAAAGAGTCCGATGCCGTATTGCAACAGATAGCGGTAATAGGTACCAAGATTCAAGTCAGAGACAAGTATGGCGTCTTTCTTTAAACCGGAACACTCATTATAAAAATAGAATAGAAAGGCATGGGAAAACAATCCGCTGTCATACCATTCACGGGCAAGCTCCTTTATCTTGTCCATATCTTTTTTATGGTGATAATAGGTCAGATCAGAGATATAGTCGCGTTCACTGGTACGCTTGATAGAGAGTATCTTTTGTTGAATTACTTCCCGTTTTCCCTCATCGGTTTCCAAATCCAGCAAATGCCGATAGTAAGTCCGTGTATCAGGAATCCACTTCTTCATTTTCTTCACGATGCCATGTTGTTCCCTTCGCAATCTTTGCACCTGCAGAGAATCCTTCCACCACACTAACTTTGCCTCTTGATATTCAGCATTACAAGCAACCCAATAATTCTCCCATGCCTTTTCATTCCGCTTATCTTTCTTTAACTCAGCCTGCCAGGCATCCTTCTGCGCCCGATACCAATCTGCCCCCAAAGGAAAGAAACCATCCAACAACCGGACTTCCAAAGGTTCTGCTTTCTGTTCCTGGGCAAATACGGTATGTCCAAGCACTACGAAAAGGAGTAACATATAAATAAGTCGTTTCATGCTTTTCTGAGTTTATTGAAGATTGATGCTTTTCTGATATTGCTCCCGCACCTCCTTACTACAAGATTTTGCATTGTCAATGACAGATTTCAGTAACAAGTATAGTTTGTCATAATGATTCAAGTCTCCTGATTCTTTATAAAACTGTAACAGAGCTTTCAAAGCAGGTACATAATAAAGACTCAATGCCTCCGTCAATTGGGGATTAAAAGCTACAGTCGCCACTGTCTCCGGATAAAAAGTCTCACACAGGTAATCCATCAAATATACATTCTCAAAATTCCGCCGCACGATCGCCAGATTATCATAAGATTTAGGAGAATATTTCATCAATAATCCCTCGGAGTGCAGGCAATCCTTAAACACACTTCTGGAAAGTTCATCCATCGTAATAGAAAAATATACGGGACGGTTTGTATGCCGGATAATGTAATCTACCTGTCTCTTGATTTTCTTGGAATACGTTTTCATAAAATCTGTAGGGGAGATAAATCCAGTCGTATCATTATTTTCTTCTTTATATTTAGGGATTCCCAGTTCTTCGGTCAGTTTATCCATATACGTAAAGCTAGACAAGAAAGGATACACAATAATCTTCTTATCATTAAACATATCTTTCGCATTCTGAAGCATTCTGGCACCGTATAAGTCAAGGCTTCCACCCATAAAGATGATAGCATCCTTATCTGCCGAAGCCAGCTCGTTATAGGCAAAATTGAGTATCTGCGCAGGAAATTCACCGGATTGATACCAACGTACACATATATCTTTGAGCCGCTTCTCATCTCTTAATGACATAGACATGTAAGTAGGATAATGCAAAATAGCATCAGGCCATTTGTCTATAATTTCTTCGATTGGCATTCTCTTTTCACCCGGCTTAATGTTCATATTCCGCATAACTTCATACGTAGCGGTATTAGGGATGCTTTGCTTCATTTCTGCCATCATTTCATCAAACTCTTTCTGTATATCTGCCCCAACAGCAAGTGTAGCAGATGGTTTCATCGAAAGCAATAAGGATATTCCTTTTAGTGACTGGAGTTTCCCTGCATACTGCATCCATGCTTTTTCGTCTTTAGGGTTTTCCTTTACTTTCTGTTTCCATTGGTCTATCTGCTCACGCAAGGAATTTGCAACCATTTCAATAGAGTCGGAAGACAACTCAGCATCATAATAAGTAGATTCAACTTGCGAATACAACAGTGTAGCACAAGAACAAAACAGGATAATCAACAGATATTTGATAGTTTTCATTATTCACTCTTTTATTAAATTCAACATTGCTTAATTAGAACCGTTCTGACAAAGCATACACGCAAGCAAAGCAAACGTTCAAATAAAAGAGTACTTTTTTTGCAGGTGTTTACTATTTGCATCCACAACGGGTTCAACGTCCCGTCCAATAATCTATTCATCACTCCATTCAAAGTCCGATAATCACCTCACAAACCTTATCCTGAAACGCCCTCGCCCTGGCTGCCGAAAGCACATTCTGATTCATAATGGCAAAAGCCACTTCATGTCCGTTCTTCATCTTCAGATAACCGGCAAGGGCATTGATAGCTGTAAACGAACCGGTCTTTGCATGGACATTTCTGAATGCGGAAGTATTCTTCATTCTGTTTTTCAGCGTTCCGTCTATTCCGGCAACAGGAAGCGACTTATACAATTTCTGAAAAACATCGGATTGTGAATAGGCATATTTCAGAAAATCGACCAACAGGGCAGGAGACAAGTAATTATAATTAGACAATCCGCAACCATCCGCGATCTTATAGTCTTTCGGATCGTGCCCGAGGTTACGAACCAGTTTCATAATCTCAACAATGCCATCTTCTGCCGTCACACGCTTCTTCCCTGTAGCTTGTGACGCAATCCGGCAAAGCATTGCTTCCGCATTCAAGTTATCACTTTCCTTCATCAACTGATTCAAGACCTTCTGCACCGGAGTCTCCCAGCGAGCCATCTGCTCTGCTCCATCGGACGGTAATTCAGTAAAACCGTACGATTCGGGAACCACGATTCCTTTCGCACGGAGGCGTTCCCAAAAAGTATGCATAAAGAAACTCCCTGAATCATAGATGTTTATCAAATCCTTTCTAAACGTAGGAACATTGCCTGTCACGATCAGATTATTCCCATTGGTCAACCAATCTCTTGATAACAAATACTTTCCGGCAGAAGGAGTACGTGTCTTTGTCCGGTTCGTCAAGGTATAATAAGAAGACACAGGCTTACAGGAAACGCTTGCCGTATCTCCTTGCAGAGAGCCGGGAACCACCGTCACCTCCACAGCACCCTTACAAAACATCAACGGAGACATATAAGGCTGATAAGCCTCCGGAGTATCATCCCATGCCCATCCGTGCCCCCAATAAAGGGAATCTTTCATCGAAACATCGCCATACACCTGTCCGTTGATCACCGAAAAAGGGAAGGTGATTACTTCTTCGATCAATGAATCCATCATCAAACTGTCAAATTCCGGATCGAATCCACCGACAACATACAAGTTGCCTTGCAGCGTATCATGCTCTATCACCCCGTCGTGCCATACTTCCGTACGGAAAGGATTGTCCGCATCGGGACGGGAGAGGGCTGTAATAGCCGTGAGCAGCTTCATGGTAGAAGCCGGGCGGGAGAGTTTCGTATCACGATAAGTATATAATGACTTCTTCGCTGTCAGGTCATACACGGATATGCCGACTTCGGATGCTTCGGGAAGCATTCTTTTGATTAGTGAATCAATCTGAGAAAGATTTGCCTGCCCCCATACGGATGTGGGCAACAGGGCAACTGATAAAACCAAAAACAACAAATACTTCTTCATCAACCTTCTACATTAACCTACATTAACTTTCATGCTACTTCAGCTTCTTCCGTATCTCGAATATCACGGCTATCCGCTTATGCTCAATCTTATAATGCTTCCCGGAAAATCTCTCCTACCGTAGGATGAGGGAAAACAACCTTCTTCCATGCGGCGGCAGTCAATCCAAGCTCAATGGCAGTACCGGCAAGAGTGATGATTTCCGAAGCAGGATTGCCCAGCACGTGTGCTCCGATTATCCGTTCCTGTTCATCCAGCAGTACTTTGCAGACCCCGTTCACGCCTTCATTCTCCGCCACAAAACGACCGGAATAAGCCATCGGAAGTTTCACCACCTTATAAGTAATTCCTTTTGCTGAGGCCGATTCTTCCGTCTCTCCGACTCCTGCAATCTCCGGATTCGTATAAACAACGCCGGGGATAGCCCGGTAACTCATTGCATCTTCCTTACCCAAAATAGAATGTACGGCAACCTCAGCCTCACGGACAGCCGTATGAGCCAACAAAGAAAAGCCTGTCAGATCACCGCAGACATAAACGCCGGACAGCGAAGTCTGCATCTTCTCATTGACCTTGATAGCGCCACGCCCGGTTTTATCCAGATTCAGATTTTCGAGTCCGAAACCTTTCGTCACAGGTCGGCGTCCAACGCTCATCAATAGCTTTTCTGCTATAACACTGCCCTTTCCTTCTGCATTCTCGTATGAAACAACCGCACCCTCTTCCGTCTGTGATAAAGCGACAACTTTAGTGCTGAGCAGGAATTTAATGCCCCGCTTCGCATATTCGGCACGAAGCAATGCAGACAGTTCCTTATCCATTCCTCCCAAAATCTCATCCATCATCTCAATCACCGTTACCTGCACACCGAGACTATTAAAAAATGATGCAAACTCCATACCGATCACTCCACCGCCTACAATGGCAAGGGAGGCAGGCAGCTCCTTACTGTCCAGCGCATCCCGATGCGTCCAGTAATTCACCGTTTCCACGCCGGTAATAGGAGGGATGAAGGTTTCGGAGCCTGTACAAAGGATCAGATTTTCCGCATTGTATGTTTCTTCGCCACAGCGAACTGTATTTTTATCTATGATCTGCGCCTCTCCCGTCACCATCGCGACATTATTGGAGGTCAACTTTGCCTTTACACCCAATACCAGTTTGCGCACCACTTTACTTTTACGGGCAATGATCTTCGGCAAGTCAAAAGAGACTTCGGAGACATTCACCGCATATTTCGAGGAATGACGTGCACTGTCGTAAGTCTTTGCCGAATACAACAGCGTTTTCGTCGGGATGCATCCTTCATTCAGGCAGACACCTCCCAAATTATTCTTCTCGATAAGGAGTACACTCAAACCGGCTTTGCCGGCAGCTTCGGCGGCTGTATATCCTGCGGGACCGCCACCGATGATAATGACTTGGTATTTCATAGGTATAAAATTTATTGTTCCATTCTCTTTTTAATCAACTCCACAAATTCACGTTCCTTGACAGGCATCACCGAAGCAAACTTTCCGTTTCCATACTCTATCAAGACATAATTCGTCACCGAAAACTTTCCGAATTTCATGGAATGATACTTCCGGATAGCTGTGATTTCGGCAATAGGAATTACTTTTTTACGCATAAAACGTCCAGTGGATATCTCCAGAACTCCATCAGTAGATACAGTGTAAACCGTATGAATAATCTGTTCGATGACTACAATAAGCAGGAGCATTAGTAGCACTGCCGGCAAGATATATTTACACCACAAAGCGCCCACGGCATTTACAGTAAGCACCACCAGCAGAAAATACTGGTACCAGGCGATGCGGGCATGAAAAATTCGATTCATTTTGTCAGATTTTTGCGTGCAAGGTAGCAAATTTATGAATTAGTGACAACGAAAAGAACAACGAAGTGACTTATTTTGTAGCTTTGCGGTGAGAAATAAACAAAATTATGGTAAGAAAATTCGATTTCCTCGTTATCGGCTCCGGAATTGCCGGTATGAGTTTTGCGCTCAAAGTGGCGCACAAAGGTAAAGTTGCTCTTATCTGTAAAAGCGGGCTGGAAGAAGCCAATACGTACTTCGCACAAGGAGGAGTGGCGTCCGTCACCAACCTGCTGGTGGATAATTTCGACAAACACATTGAAGACACGATGATTGCCGGCGACTGGATCAGTGACCGTGGCGCAGTAGAAAAAGTAGTGCGCGAAGCGCCTGCGCAAATTGAAGAACTGATCAAATGGGGCGTGGACTTCGACAAAAACGAGAAAGGAGAATTTGACTTGCACCGCGAGGGAGGACACTCCGAGTTCCGCATTCTTCACCATAAAGATAATACGGGAGCAGAGATTCAGGACAGCCTGATCAAAGCCGTGCAAAGGCATCCGAACATCGAGGTGATCGAAAACCAGTTTGCCGTTGAAATACTGACCCAACATCATCTGGGAGTAACTGTTACCCGCCAGACACCGGACATCAAATGCTACGGTGCCTACATCCTCGACCCGAAAACCGGAAAAGTAGATACCTACCTCGCCAAAGTGACTCTTATGGCCACCGGTGGAGTAGGAGCTGTTTATAAAACGACCACCAATCCGCTAGTCGCTACCGGAGACGGTATCGCCATGGTCTACCGTGCCAAAGGTACAGTGAAGGATATGGAGTTTGTGCAATTCCACCCCACCGCCCTGTACCATCCGGGCGACCGCCCTTCGTTCCTGATTACGGAAGCGATGCGTGGCTACGGTGGCGTACTCCGCACAATGGACGGCAAGGAGTTCATGCAAAAATACGATCCCCGTCTTTCACTCGCTCCGCGCGATATCGTAGCCCGTGCTATTGACAACGAAATGAAAAATCGGGGTGATGACCATGTTTATCTTGACGTCACCCACAAAGACCCGGAAGAGACAAAGAAGCACTTTCCCAATATTTACGAGAAATGCCTCAGCTTAGGCATCGACATCACCAAAGATTACATTCCGGTAGCTCCGGCAGCCCACTATCTTTGCGGCGGTATCCTTGTAGACCTGAACGGACAGTCTTCTATCGAACGCCTCTACGCAGTGGGAGAGTGCTCCTGCACCGGTCTTCACGGCGGTAACCGTCTGGCTTCCAACTCACTGATCGAAGCTGTCGTATATGCCGACGCTGCCGCCAAGCATAGCCTGAGAGTTGTAGACCAGTATGCCTACAACGAAGCTATCCCCGAATGGAACGACGAGGGAACCCGTTCACCGGAAGAGATGGTACTGATCACGCAAAGCATGAAGGAAGTCAACCAGATTATGAGTACTTATGTAGGTATTGTCCGCAGTGACCTTCGCCTGAAACGTGCCTGGGACCGACTGGATATCATTTACGAAGAAACTGAAAGCCTGTTCAAACGCAGCGTAGCCTCCAGAGAGATTTGCGAATTGCGTAATATGGTCAACGTAGGATATCTGATTATGCGTCAGGCGATGGAACGCAAAGAAAGCCGCGGATTGCATTATACGATTGATTATCCACATGCTAAAAAATAATCATGAAAACATTAACTAGACTATTTATTCTTTTATTCGTTATGGCAGGTGTAAGTTCCTGCTATACAGGGATCCCATTGAAGCAAGGCAAATCGGAAAACAACCGAACTTACGAAGTCAGCTATTTGTTCGAGCATGACGGAGTCAAAGTCTATCGTTTTATGGATATGGGAAACTATGTGTACTTTACAACAAAAGGAGATGTGACCAGTATCAAAAATGACTCTACGAAAGAAAGGACTGTAACGATCTACAGAGACGATAAGTTCAGATAAAAATATGTCTTAATAAATAAAATGGCGCTTGCATATGATTGCAAGCGCCATTTTTATTATCTAATAAACACCTCTTATTAATAGTTTTCTTTCTTAACCTCGAAATACGCCTGCGGATGCAAACATGCCGGGCAAACTTCAGGAGCTTCCTTACCGATTTCGATATAACCGCAGTTACGGCATTGCCATACCACTTCGCCTTCTTTAGCGAATACGGTCATATTTTCGATGTTGTTCATGAAAGCCAGGTATCTTTCTTCGTGGCCTTTCTCGGCGATTGAGATATTGCGGTACATAGCGGCAATCATCGGGAAACCTTCCTGTTCTGCCACATCAGCGAAATGAGGATAATCCAGTGACCATTCTTCATGTTCGCCGGCAGCGGCAGCGCGAAGATTTTCGAGTGTATTACCGATCACACCGGCCGGATAGCTGGCAGTAATTTCTACCATACCACCTTCCAGGAACTTGAACATACGTTTAGCGTGTTCCTTTTCCTGATCAGCTGTTTCTGTGAAGATTGCTGAAATTTGTTCGTAACCTTCCTTCTTTGCAACACTTGCAAAATAAGTGTAACGCATTCTTGCCTGTGATTCTCCTGCAAATGAAGTCAGCAGATTCTTCTCTGTCTGGGTTCCTTTAATGCTTTTAGTCATAATTCTAATCTATTTTAAAATTGGTTATTACCAAACGTAACTTGTCGTACTATTTATAACGCAAATATAAGCGATTTGTTCGTAATAAGCTCCCTTTTCTTAATGAATAAAAACTATCGATTCATAGATAAAACCTATCAACAATCAAATAGCATGTTGCTAAACATACTTATCTCGATTATTTTGCGTAATTTTGCAACCTCTACTTTGCAAAAGAGCAAATTATATATAATAATTCACAGAAATGAAGTTATTTGAATTTAAACCCAAATTGGTTTCTTGTTTAAAGAATTATTCGAAAGAAACGTTTATGGCGGACCTGATGGCAGGCGTCATTGTCGGTATCGTAGCACTTCCACTGGCCATCGCCTTCGGTATTGCTTCGGGAGTATCGCCCGAGAAAGGTATTATCACCGCTATTATTGCCGGATTCATCATCTCTCTGCTGGGAGGAAGCAAAGTCCAGATCGGCGGACCGACAGGAGCTTTCATTGTGATCATCTACGGCATCATCCAGCAATATGGCGAAGCCGGACTGATTGTGGCGACGCTTATGGCAGGTGTTCTCCTTATATTATTAGGAGTGTTCAAGCTCGGAGCCGTTATCAAGTTTATTCCGTATCCCATTATCGTCGGTTTCACCAGCGGTATTGCCGTTACCATTTTTACTACGCAGATTGCCGATATCTTCGGACTGTCCTTCGGAGGTGAAAAGGTACCGGGGGACTTTGTCGGGAAATGGATGATTTATTTCCGTCATTTCGATACCGTGAATTGGTGGAATACCATCGTAAGTATTGTCAGCATCATTATCATTGCAATCACTCCCCGGTTTTCTAAAAAAATTCCCGGATCGCTGATTGCTATTATTGTAGTGACAGTGGCCGTCTATCTGATGAAGACTTATGGCGGAATAGATTGCATTCCGACCATCGGTGACCGTTTCACCATTAAGTCAGAGTTGCCGGACGCTGTTGTACCGGCTCTGGATTGGGAAGCTATCAAAAATCTGTTTCCGGTAGCTATCACTATTGCAGTGCTGGGAGCTATCGAATCACTCTTGTCTGCCACCGTAGCCGATGGTGTGATAGGAGACCGTCATGATTCCAACACGGAACTAATCGCACAGGGTGCGGCAAATATCGTAGCGCCATTGTTCGGAGGTATCCCCGCTACCGGAGCTATTGCCCGTACGATGACGAATATCAACAATGGAGGTAAGACACCGATTGCAGGTGTTATCCATGCGATTATCCTTCTTCTGATTCTTCTTTTCCTGATGCCCCTTGCACAGTATATTCCGATGGCTTGCCTTGCCGGAGTACTGGTCATCGTATCTTATAATATGAGCGGCTGGCGCGTCTTCAAGGCTTTACTGAAGAATCCGAAGTCCGATGTCACCGTACTGCTGATCACTTTCTTCCTGACTGTTATCTTCGACTTGACAGTTGCCATCGAAGTAGGACTGATCATCGCCTGCGTACTCTTCATGAAACGTGTCATGGAAACTACTGAAATCTCCGTCATTACGGATGAGATCGACCCGAATAAAGAATCGGATATCGCCGTCAATGAAGAAAACATCATGATCCCTAAAGGAGTGGAAGTATATGAGATCAACGGCCCTTACTTCTTCGGTATCGCTACGAAGTTCGAAGAAACGATGGCGCAACTGGGAGACCGTCCGAATGTACGCATCATCCGTATGCGTAAAGTTCCGTTCATCGACTCCACAGGTATTCATAATCTGACTACACTTTGCGAAATGTCGCAGAAAGAAAAGATCACCGTCATTCTTTCCGGAGTCAATGAGAAAGTATATAAGGTGTTGGAGAAATCCGGATTCTATGAATTGCTGGGAAAAGAAAATATCTGCCCGAACTTCAAGGTAGCGCTGGACAGAGCGGAAGAAGTCATGAAATAAAGAGATTCCAACATAAAGAAAGAGCCATTTTAATCCCGAAAAGCAGGAGATAAAATGGCTCTTTTTTATTTTAAGAGAGGGATTACCACTCCACTAAACTTTTAAAAACAAGCCACGTTTATACATCATTCTCAACAGGAAGAAAAGAATAAGATAGTTAGCAAAAGTAAGCCATACGGGATAATAATCTCCCATGTATTGTTTCAGTCCGTAACTGACTGAATCAGCAATGCAACGGAAGTTCACCACTTCGCCCAACAGATAAGCCGTGATGGAATTCATACCATACACTTTCAGCCAGTTCAACCCGCGGCTGTGTCCTTTATAGTCAATCCAATAATAAAATAATGCCATCAACAGAAAGCAATAACCACCGGATAGTAATGTCATACTACCTGTCCACAAACGCTTAATGATGGGCATCTGCAAACTCCAAAGCATCGCCAGCCCTACTAAAAGCACACCAATGACCGACAGAGTCTGTACCACCTTTTTACGGTTCGCTTTCCCTTCTTTCATAATCTTTCCGGCAAAAGCTCCGAGCATGACAGTCACTCCGAATGTCAGACTGCTCCATATCCATGTGTAATTGTAATAAGGTGAAAAGCTCCACGTTCCGTCCTCATTCCAGAAAACACCATCTCTGAAACGACCTAAGACACATCTGTCCACCTGTTCGGCAAAATTTCCAGCCGGTGTGAAGTCACCCAAAAATGTCATGGGAATCCAGTATATGAAAAGCAACAATAAAGTAATTCCTATCTGCCACCTGAATGAAAAATGTAACTGAATGACTGCCGCAATAAAATAGCCGACAGCAATAGACTGCAAAGTATTTGAATAGAGATAAATATGACTGCTGTCCAGTCCAAGCAGATTTCCCTGAACAATCATTCCGAAAATAAACAGCAGAAACACCCGCCTCAGAATCCTCCGATAGACGGGCCAGTAACTGCCGGACATACCGACGTACTTTGACAGTGAAAACGGCATCGAAGCGCCTGTCATAAACAGGAACAACGGCATCACAAGATCCCAGAAACGGAATCCCTCCCACACTTCATGATCAAACTGATAAAGGATATCGTTGAGAAACGGCAAGTTCAACTGTCGTGCCAATGCCGCAAACACCGGCTGAAAGAAGACTAGAAGAAATAGATCAAAACCCCGAAGAATATCCAAAGAAGCAAGTCTGGATGTGTTATTCTCTGACAATTTACTCATAGTATTAACAAATTCATATTATTATTCAGTTATTGTCTCATCAAAAACATATTCTGTAAAGCGTCTTAATACAAATATATTCAAAACTTCTTTCCCCTGCAAGTACCTCGGAAAGGAAATGAATCATTGGAAGAGAAGCGAAGTTAGAGTAAATCGACCAAAATCTGTCAGAGAATGACTAAATAGTATTATTCCATATTCAAATTAGGTTGTAATTTTGCCCTAGACCTAAGTGAAGTATTTGTCAAATCCTAATTAATAAAACAATAGTATGAAAAAACATTTTCTGATTTTTACAATCTCTCTTTTATTTTTCTCGCTTGCACAAGGCAAAGTGAAGCTCCCTGCCATGATGGGAGATCATATGGTACTCCAACAAAACAGTTCCGTTAAGCTGTGGGGATGGGCAGACGGCAAAAAGGTGACTGTCACCACCTCTTGGAATAACCGTACTTATAAGGTATCGACAGACGATGAGGGAGCATGGCTGGTCAAAGTGGATACTCCTGCCGGAAGTTTTACTCCTTATTCTATTACCATCAGTGACGGAACCCGGGTCACGCTATCGGATATATTAATAGGAGAAGTATGGATATGCTCCGGTCAGTCTAACATGGAAATGACCATGAAAGGAAACATGGGACAACCCATCGACCATTCGCTGGAAACTCTTCTGAACGCAGGCAACTACCGCGACCGTATCCGTTTTATCACTGTCCCCCGAACCAAAGGAGTGAAAGAACGGACAGACTTTGAAGGAGCGAAATGGGAAGTTTCTTCGCCCGAAACAACTATGGATTGCAGTGCCGCAGGTTACTTCTTTGCCCGACAACTGACGGAAACGCTTCATCTCCCCGTAGGACTGGTCATCAACAGCTGGGGAGGTTCACGAATCGAGGCATGGATGACAGAAGAAACGCTCGCCTCCGTGGAAGGCGCAAATATAGAGGCCGCCAAAAATCCAAAGTTAGATACGAATAGCCGACTGCAATGTCTGTATAATATCATGTTACTGCCTGTGAAAAACTTTACGGCACGCGGATTTCTATGGTATCAGGGAGAGTCGAATCTATTCAACTATCAGATCTATGCTCCGATGATGACCGCAATGGTCCAGCTTTGGAGAAATGTATGGGAAGCACCGGATATGCCTTTTTATTATGTCCAGATTGCTCCGCACAAATATGGAAACAGCCGGAATATAAATTCCGCCTTATTGCAGGAAGCACAAATGAAAGCATTACAGACAATCCCCAACTCCGGAATGATTCCTACGATAGATGTCGGCGACGAGTTCTGCATTCATCCTCCTCAGAAAAATGTAGTAGGACTCCGGCTGGCCAATCTCGCACTGACTAAAACATACGGTCTCCATAAATTTCCATCTACCGGACCAATGATGACAAAGGTGGAATATTCCAAGAACAAAGCGATCGTCACGCTCGACAATGCTCCTTCCGGACTGGCACCGGGCAACTGTGAATTGGAAGGTTTCGAGATTGCAGGAGCCGACAAGAAGTTCTATCCGGCAAAAGCACGGATTGCAGGTCGCACAAGAAATGTGGAAGTATGGAGTGATCAGGTCGCCCAACCGGTAGCCGTACGGTATGCTTTCCGCAATTATGTAGGAAACATCACTTTACGCAATACATTAGGGATCGCTGCTTTCCCGTTCCGGACAGATACATGGGATGATGTAAAGTAAGAGCTGATTAGCCTGTGTGCAGGGTATATATGTCCTGCGTACAGGAGCTATATATCCAACGCGCAGGAGCTATATATCCAATATATTGGGCATATAGCTCCTGTATATTGAATAATAGTCCTTTTTCAATACACTATATTTTATTCATTCCTGCACAGCTTTGAATCATTTCCTGCGTGTAATGAGCTAAACAGTACAAGAATAGACTAATACTGATTAACACATATCTGCCTCTTATCTTTAATAAATCTATCTCCAAGTTATGCATAAAACTATTCGTCTGACAGTTGTTGAACTTTCGTCTAACAACTGTCAGATGAAAGTTCAACAACTGTTAGACGAATAGGCTCAAGTATAACGAGTACTAGTTCTTTGCATACACAGTATTAAGTCTTAGTAAAGGAAGTGATCTGCAGGCTAGTATTTACTTTATTATTATCAACGAAATTATAAAACAAAATTATTTGTTTTACAAATAATTATCGCTACTTTTGTCTCATGCTTACTTTCATGCGTAGAAAGAGGCTTTTAAATTTTGTATTGAGAACGGTTATTTATTGCATTCATATATAAAATCGGCTAATTTTATCCACGAGTGACAATGAGTGACGGGTCTCGCGCACAATCGTATATATACTTTGTTATATACCAATTGGGCGTGGGACTATCACTTTTGTCGTGGAGGGGTCTAGCCGATACCTATATATGGCATAAGTAGATAGTTTCCACGTCCTCTTCTTTTATAAACCGCGCACCAACAGGAAACTGATGCGGCAACATAACAAAACATGCAATCAGATTTTAAAAAAGACATTATTCAGTTAATGCAATCTACTAAACTCCTTCACTCTCCACTCTCCGAATTATCGGAAGAAGAAAAAGGAATTGCTTATGAACTGTTGAACCGTTTGGCCGACGGAGCCGTCGATGAAAACTACACCATGCTGGACTATATGCAGATGGCACGCCTTTATTACAATCTTGGAGAATTAAGTAACAATTTATTTGGAGAGCAAGATAACCCACATTATAAAAAAGCCATTTACTATTTAGAGAAAGGAGGCATTGACCTGAGTATGAATAAATGGCTGGAACTAATCAGTTTACGTACAATAGAATAAAGATTACTATCTAATAGAATGATTCTCACTTCATAAAAAGAGTATTCAAATGAAGAAATCCCTAACCAGATTAAATATGGAGGTAGCAGACTGAAGGACTGCTTGTGAAAGTAATCCTTCCCGTCTGTCTCCCAAAGAGGATGCCAATAGTTCCCCACAGGCATCCTCTTTTGTTATATATCAATGATTTACACGAAATACATTCTAGAATGAATGCATCCTCAGTTGCTTATCAACCAACATTCCGTCTTTCAGATTCAGATCAAACTTCACTTTACGTTTCGCTTTCAATTTCAGAATAAAGAGTTCTTCCGAACCTTCCAAAGCCTCCTGTTTTCCCATATTGACGAAAGTAGGATAGAGGGATTTCACACCATTCGTATGCAGGCGGTCATAAGTCAGATTTTCCATTGCTTTCATATTCAGCGGTTCCACGCCTACAAATTCATAGTCGCTCTGATCATAAGGCAAAGCAAAGCTAAGTGCATTAACCGAACGCAGATCATTACCCTTCACACGGATTTCAACGATTTCGTCCTTTTGATACTGCTTCTTCGGAGTGCTGATGGACAGAGAGCCGGATACTTTCTCCGTAGCTTCCCTGTCGACACCGCCGTCGAGCTGAGTGGCTACGACAGAAATATCATAAGCATCTATCAAGTCATTCATGTTGATATCGCCTTTGCTGATGTAACCTTCAAAGTCTGAATCACCACGACGCAATCCGGTATAGTTCATATAAGAAGTCAGGTCATTGCGGTCGATCTTGCCATCATTGTTGATGTCGCCTTGCAGGTAACTTGCCGTTCCCGGTACTTTGAATACGTAGATCTCACGACCGGAACCGTAGTTTCCTACACCTGCCGTAACGTTCAGTTTGATGTAACGTGCATTTGGACGCTCTGTGAAAGTAAATACTTTTACATCACCGTTCCGCTGCCATTCGAATGCTCCGGCTTCCGTCCAGTTTTCTTTGTCCATACTGTAAGATACCGTTCCTTTCAGCAGTGTACCGTTGCCGGCATCCGCACGGGGCAGATAATGGAACTTATCCAGTTGGTTAACTGTTTTGAGGTCGATAATCAAATCTAATGGTATGGAGTTAACGCTATACTTCGTGTGCCATGTATCTCCCGATTCGGAGAAGTTGAACAATCGGTCTACACCGAATCCTCCCTGCGATGCGGTAGTCGATTCGCCTTCAATGCCACGAATAGCAAATTCCAGCGGATTAGTCTTCGTTTTCACCTGAATCTCTGCCCATTCGGACACACCGTCTTTGTTGACAGCACGCACTTTGAATGCGTAAGGAGTATCCGCTTTCAGATCTTCAAACAGTAAGTGAGTATCCCGGATAATCGTATAAAGCATTCCGTTAAATTCAATCTCATAGTAATCGGCATTGGGTACTTTGTCCCAAGTCGGTTGCAGGGTATATGCTTCTCTGTTCTGCTCGCTTACCTGAGCGTTTTGCGGTGCAGACAGGGTTCCGGTGCTTACCAAGTTACGGTCGGCCGGCTCAAAGCGGAAACCTTCCACGTCCAGTTCGATACGATTGGCGGTGATGTCGGTGCTGCCCAGTTTGATGTGCAACAGCGGATTTTTTGTGATAACCACTTTCTCAAATTCACTTCCTTTGGTTGCAAACTTATTCAGATTGGGGGTTTCTTCGTACCAGAATACGTTTTCTCCATTCAGAAGTTCCGCTGCCGTGCTTACTTCCGTCAGTTTTACTTTCTTGTTGTTGATTCTTGCAGTCAGTTTTTTTGGTTTCTCCGTGACGTTGATGCGCAGTTCCGTCTTTTTATCTTTTACAAAACCGTCGAAACTTCCGGCTGTGGGATGAATGGTGATAGTCACACGGTTCTTTGCGTCTACGTTCGATTCGATCAGGGTAGATACCGATTTCTCCTGACGGTAGGCTTCTGTCACACCGTCGTCGTCATATTCTACGGTTGCAGTATGGCGGTTCGGATAAAATTCATAGATGCGAAGTGAGGGGTCTATTTCGCTGACATTATTGTTAGGCTGTGTCATCGGAATAATAGCACCGTTCTTTACGAATACGGGTAACTTCCAGACCGGAGTATCGAAGTTGCTGAGAATACGGTTGCCTTCGTATTTCTCTCCGCTGAAATAGTCTATCCAAGTGCCTTCGGGCAGATAAATTCCATTGCGGATATCATTGCCTTCTTTATCAGCTTTCGTATTCTGATAGACAGGGGCTACGAGAAAGTCGGTACCATACATATATTGGTAGCGGGTAGCCGTTCCGTATGTATATTCATTCGGATAGTCGAGGAACATGGCACGGATGAGAGGCATACCATCCACCGCTTCACGGGCAAAGCTATACGTGTAAGGCATCAGTTCCGATTTCAGTTTGAGATACATACGGTTAATGGATGTAGCTGGTTCACCTAAAGCATGGGGGTACTTTTCGTTGGCGCCCCAGCCATCCATATTCAACTGCATGGGGGTAAATGTTTTCCATTGGAAATCACGTATATTGACTGCCGCATTCCTTCCACCGAAGATACCGTCCATATCCGAGCAGATATTCGGCTGGCCGGACAGACCGGAACCTATATAAGTAGGGATGTGAAAACGGATATATTCCCATTCGCCTCCGGTCTGGTCGCCCGACCAGATGCCGGCATAGCGTTGTGTGCCTGCCCATCCGTCCAGTGAAATGATAAAGGGACGGGCATCATTGCCATAATAAGGCATAATATGTCCTACGTCCGCCACTCCGTTCAATCCGAAGGAATAGCCGGCTCCTACCCATGCCACATCGGTTTTGAGTACACGCACACCGGCATCACGGACTTCTTTCACGATATCACGCTGCAACAAGGCACTTACACCCTCCTTCGGGTGCAGGTCCGACTGTGTCCAGAGGCCTATTTCCACACCGTTCTTACGGGCGTAGTCTCCCAGGCTTTTCAGATTGGCGATGTTGCCGTCCAGTGTTTCCGTCTGTCCGTATCCGGCTCCGTAACCGTCGTTCGGAAGTAACCATCCGAGAGGCATATCATGATTCTTGTAACGGTCGATAACGGCACGTGCCGAGAACTGGTAATTATTCTTTTCACCATTCAGAGACTCTTTGATGCCGCCATTGTCTTTCTGGCTTTCTTTATATCGCTTTCCGTCTTCAAAGAGGATTCCTTTCTCGTCTTCCTTCCAATAGTCACGATTGTAGGCATTAAGATGCCCTTCGTAAAAACCGAATTTGGGCAACAAAACGGGGTTTCCCGTCAACTGATAGAAATCATTCAACAGGGAAACGGCTCCGTCGTTGACCATATAGAAAATATCAAGGTAAGAAGAATTGTGAGACAGTTTCACTATGTTTTTCTCTGTTGCTCCAAAATCGTATTCACCTTTCCGGAAAGTGTACCACATCATTCCGTAACCATTGGTAGACCAGTAGAAAGGGGCAGGGGAGGCCACTCCGCCATCCGTCCAGCTATTCTGATTTTCGATGGCAATGACTTTGCCTTTATGAGAAAAACGTCCGTTTTGCACACCGCCTCCGTAGAAGTATTCTTCGGGATTCTCCTTCAAGGTTACGGTCACTTCTTTAGGACCGAATATCACCGGAGCGACTTCTTCGATCACACATTTGCCGGTCAACGGATTAAAGACTTTCATCAGTCCGGTCTGCTTATTCAGTTCAATCCGTACTTGGGCGGTAGTGAGGGTTATATAACCCTCTTTCTCATCCACCGACAGTCCGGAAACTTTGCGTCGGGGCTGGTCTACAAGTATCTGCGCTTCAGGTTTCGCTTCGGGGTCACGGATAATGCCTCCGGAATTGTCCTGAAAGACACGGAAAATATTCTCTCCGTAAAAGTCGATAGTCATCCGTTGCTGGTTCGCAAACAGTACATCAACCGTCGTCGGGTTTATTTTTTCTGCACGAAGGATTCCCGAAGTTTGTTCCTGATGGACGGATGCCGAAGAAACGTCACTCTGATCCGATGCTGCGGATGCCTGTATGGAAGAAAGGGAAATCGGACATAAGAATAAAATGGCGGTAATACGCCTGAGATGTCGTAAAGAGATGGGGGTTTCTTTTTTCATGTTTTTATTTATTTGGTATTAGAAATTAAGACTGTTAATGTCAGATTGTAAAATTACTCGTTTGGTAATAAATACACTTCATCTTTGGGTTACCCTAAATCAGAAGCTGTTTTATTATTATTTATTCACAAATTCCATAGGGATAAGCGGAGGTCAATAGCGTGTCACCTTATTTTTTAAATCTAATCCGATATTCTTGTATCGCCAATGTATCCCTGACTCCTAACGTACTTATAACTTCAGGATTGAATTCATTAAAAGCTTTGCCTCCCATTAGCGAATAAGAATAATCTGTATATTCCGATATCTTGTACAACAAATAGCATAATTCAATATCTTGATAAGAACCATAGGCCACACGTATTTCTTTTGTCCAATACCTCCCATTCGGAATGGAAAGCGGCGGATCATACTTCATAGGATATTTCATCATTCGAAAACATATCGAATTAACATCACCTTCAAATAGAAAACCTGGACGAGAAGAAAATAAAAACTGTTTGCCATTCTTTTCTACATCATAAACAAATGGATCATCTTTAAATCTCACACTATCTTCCGAACAAAAACAAATAGGTGTTAACGAATTCTTTATATCCATATTATCCGGAATACCCGGTAGAACAACATTAGAACTATATGCAAATTGCATTATTTTATCCGTATCATAAATTTCCTCTTTGTTCGTAAACATTCTGATATTGGAAACTTTCACTACTTCACTTCCATATAAGGTTATAGGGAACTCTATTTCTTCTTCTTTTTCGCATGAAATACATATTAAAGACAAACTCCCTATACTTAATAGCAATAAAAATTTCCAATTCTTCATTTGAGTATATTTTGAAAGTGTTTTTCGGTATTCTATTTACTAATCAATATCTTATCCATCAATAGGACGCTGTTGCCGGAATTCCCGTTTGCTTTATCAATTCTACAATCCGGTCCAGTTCTTCATGAGTGGCTTTCTGCAAATCATGATCGGGAGTCTCCCTGTCAATCGTATAGATCATCACTTGACTGGGAGCGATCTCCTTGACTGCTTCCAGCCACGGGAGCACAAACTCATCGGATGTATTATTCATATCTTTCCCAAGGTAACTACCTTTCAGAAACATAGTCTGAATAATACAATTTCCTTTGAATTCTTTCATCTTTTCGATGATCTTCCTTACGGAATATTTCCCGTTGGGACGATCCAGGAGATGAATGTATTCTTCGTTCACCGTATCCAGCTTCAGGATATTATTATCTATCTTGTTCAATGCATCGAATACCGCAGGCCGGTCGATGAAGGTGGAATTGCTCAATACACTTACTTTTGCATTCGGGAAATAGTGGTCACGAAGTGCCAGTGTATCTTCTATGATTTCCGGAAAATGTGGGTGGGCAGTCGGTTCACCGTTTCCGGCAAATGTGAGTACATCAGGGGCGGGACCGTTCTTCTGCATATCTTTCAGCTTTTCTTCCAGGGCGATGCGCACTTCTTCACGAGTGGGCAAATGCTTCTTCGGACGATGGTCGGCATTAAAGCCGCATTCACAATAAATGCAGTCGAACGAGCAGACTTTGCCGTCTTCCGGCAATAAGTTGATTCCCAAAGACACACCCAAACGGCGGGAATGAACAGGGCCAAAGATGGGTGAAGGAAAAATAATAGTCATCTTTTTATTAATTGTTTTAATGTGAGTTCAATATCAATACGAACGTTTATCACATCAAACTCACATTATTTTATCATTTACTATTTCATAATATCCAGAGGCAAAGATACTTTAAAACTTAATACGGAGTTGCATTTGTACGTCAGCTTTTTTATTTCCAAGGATTAAATCATTGCCGGAACCTATTTCATTCCGGTCGAGATAAACGGTTTCTCCGAATTTAGTTATAAACATCCAATGTTCATTCGGTTCATATCTCAGACGAACGGCACAGCGAAATCCACGGCCTTGAAAGGAGGGAGTGTAAAATGTATAAAGCAATCCCTTCTCTGATACATATACCCGCGAATCATAGTCGTCTGTAGAAAAATAACTGCCTTGAACGTCAGCAAACAGCCTGGTCCAAGGCAGTTGGGAGGACATCATTTGTGTAACTTGATATCCTTTACTAGCAGCCCTGTCTTGAGAATGAAAATGGTTGTAATCTAAAGTTGTACGACAGCTAAACACATCTCCATAAAAATAGTTCAAACGATATCGAAGTTGGTGATGAAAAATAGGAAGCGTTAGGTTTTCTTTGCTACCTGTCAAGTCACGCTCTTTCTGTTTATAACGATATTTCAAGTACATTGTCAGATTACTGTGCGGAGTAAACGTAGCCTGAAGCAATCCGTCCATACCTCGGGAAGGTTTACTGATCCGGTATTTCTTCCACGGGAAAGAAAACAGATCGAAGGAAGCAAGGATGTGCCAATGGCGGAAAGGGGAAGTTTCCATCCCCAAATAATATCCCTGTTCGTTTTGAACCGCACTTCCTTCTCCAAAAGAATGGGCGAACATAGCCCAATAATTATATGAGTAGTATCGTTGTACGATCATCAACTGAGTTCCTTCCACCGGTGAATACTGAAGACGGTTCAAAGTAGCACTGCCTTGTTTTCCCATAGCCGTCTCTCCTTGGAAAGAAAAGCGATGCCAGCGGTAGGCATAGTCTATTCCTAAATTGTAGAACTGATTTCCATGAATGTTATATTGGGAATAACCTGTTAATTGCAGTTCATAAGGTCGGTTGAAAACATAGTAAATACCGGTGATACCCAGCCGGATACGGTTCTGTTGATAACTCACGTTTCCACCAGTCAGCTGCATGGTGAATACGTTCTTCTTATCGGCTTCTTTCTGACTGCGGTGTAGTCCGGTTTTGTAGATAGAAGTTATTTCGCCATCGGTCAGCACACCGTCCAGCGAACGGTGTGAGTAAAAGCCGGATATACTCCATTGCTTTGTAATGCTTAAGGTTGCCGCCGCTCCCCGAAAATAATTAGTTTCGTCAGTAGAAGAATGTTTCCTGATTCCTCCGCTGCGGGTGTTGAAAGAAGAAGCATATACGGTCTTTCCCAGTAAGTAATCCGTGCTGATCACCAATCCCTGTCCGAAACTTAATCGATAGTTACCAACAGCCAATGTTTTTAACCGCCCACAATCTTTGAGTAAGAGATAAAAAGAATAATAATCATACCCTTGACGATTGTGCAGAGCAAAGAAAGGTTCTCCGGCATCCTTCTCCGCAACAAAACCTGCATAGAGCTGGTCGCGATAACGGAAAGCATACTTAACAGAGTTATAAACAGAAGGTCCCAAATAGGTATGTTCATAACCTTTTCGCTTGTAAAACGGTATATCTATGCGAGTTATCACTTCATTCTTTCCATACTTCATTGCGCTTTTCAACATAGTTTTCCACCGAAAAGACGACTCATTGTTAATAGCTTTGATACATACGAAAGGCAATAGATACTGAATAGTCTGCCTGTCCATATCCTCTATCAACTGAAGTTCATAAAGAGTTTTCATCTGCCCATGCACGTATATATAGGCTAGCAGATGTTCAATCTGAATATCACTGAGAAAAGGAAATTGTTCCAGTTGTTGACGGGTAGCCCGGTTTAAATCTACAGGTTCGTGAAGGCGGACGGACAGTTCTTCCAGTTCATTCTCCCAATTGGGTTCATTAACAGCATTATCAACACTATTATTAACAGATAAATCTTCAAAAATATCTTCTATAAGACTTTGAGAAGGGTTTTGAGCACTACAAGCAGGAATAATGAACAGGCTGTTTATAATACTTATCAACCGAAATAGTTGAGTAGTTTTCATCAATAAATTATTTGTTTACACCTTGCGTTTTTACAGACAAGGGCGCAAAGATACTTTAAATAGGTTAACGTCTAAAAGAAATGTCTGAATAATAAAATTTTAATTCTATTTTTGTAACGTGAAAAGGAGACTTAACATAGTAATAATGATGGCGTTTGCTATGGTCTGTTCATCGAAGATGCAGGCACAGGACAGGCAAACCATCAACGGATACTTGGTTCCAATGTGTATCTACAACGGAGATACCATTCCATGTGTCCAGTTAAGGACTGTTTATATCTTCCGCCCTCTAAAATTCAAAAACGAAAAAGAACGGCTGGAATACTACCGGCTGGTACGTAACGTAAAAAAGGTATATCCTATCTCCAAAGAAATTAACCAGGCTATTATTGAAACTTACGAGTATCTTCAGACATTACCCAACGAGAAGGCTCGCCAAAAACATCTCAAACGGGTGGAAAAAGGACTGAAGGAACAATATACCGCACGGATGAAGAAACTCTCTTTTACACAAGGCAAACTCTTGATTAAATTGATAGACCGCCAAAGTAATTCCACCAGTTATGAACTGGTGAAAGCTTTTATGGGACCTTTCAAAGCAGGATTCTATCAGACATTTGCCGCACTGTTCGGTGCCAGTCTGAAAAAGGAATATGATCCGTTGGGAGAAGATAAACTGACGGAAAGAGTTGTGCTGCTGGTAGAGAACGGACAAATCTGATTCACCTTGTCATAAGGTTATCAACGTTGTTATTAACCATCATATTTCTATTAAATCCAATTCCACTATCACCATAGGAAAATTACCCCGCTTTATCTGACTTCTAAGGTATTAACAGTTGACCTGTCAGGTGTTAATAGTCTGCATGACAAGTATTAACAGTTGAGAAGTCAGCTATTAATAGCTGTGATGCCATCTGATAACAGCTTGAAACAGGATGGTTAATAAACACTGAATCAATCAGACTCAACCAAGAGTAAGTTGCTACAATATTCTTATCATCACACATAATTATGAACAGAAAAAAATAGTTGGTTAATAGCAAGTTAACTATGATATCAACCACTTATTAACTAATTATTAACCGACTGATTTTACACCGTCAACGCAGCTTTTTGAACAAATCCCAGATGACAATGCCCGTTGTTACAGACACGTTCAGAGAATGCTTGGTACCATATTGGGGAATCTCGATACAACCATCCGAATGATCAATCACTTCCTGTTGCACCCCTTTCACTTCATTTCCCATTACGATAGCGTACTTCTTCGTCTTGTCCAGTTCGAGTCGATCCAGCATAATGCTGCCTTCCGCCTGTTCTATCGAATAAACAATATATCCTTCTTTACGGAGGTTATCAACAGCATCAACAGCGTTATTAACATACTTCCAGTCAACAGTGAACTCTGCGCCCAAAGCCGTCTTATGCATTTCGGGGTGGGGAGGGGTGGCCGTTATTCCACACAGATAAATACACTCGATACGGAAAGCATCCGACGTGCGGAATACCGAACCTATATTATGCAGGCTACGAATATCATCCAGCACTACCACCAAAGGCAGTTTTTCTGCTTGTTTAAACTCTTCGGCACTGATACGGTTCAGCTCTGTTATTTTCAGTTTTCGCATACGTTGTTCATTTATTACGTTTCGGTTGCAAAGGTAGTTCTTTTCTGTTAACAGAGGTGTTGATAACGGTTTAAAACCTGTCAAAACAATCGGGAAAGAATTTGAAAAATAATTCTTGCATTATTCAAAAGAAGGTATAAGGGGCCTTCATTATGAACATTCCAAAAAACAAAGACAAAACTTTCTATGCAGACATCAACATATTTTTCAGCACTTATCTGCCTGTTTATATCCATAAAGTTTTTAACTTTGCACTTTATCAACAGGGAGTTAATAGCATTCTCCCATTTGATAGGGCTTGCATTGATAATGAAGATAATAAATAGTCAATCTTCCACCTTTCCTTCCGTTCATAACGGACTCATAAAGCAGAAGTATGGACTAATAACTTATCCGGCAAGAAAAATCGTATTTATTTGCTAACACTATTAACAGGCTATCATCACTAACAAAGGATTTTTTTTAAAAGGAAGAAATAAAAGAATATTATTATGAATAATCTCATAAAGGCTATTAATGAGCTGAAGAAAGAAAAGAATGCAATCATTCTGGGGCACTACTACCAGAAGGGTGAAATACAAGATATCGCCGATTACGTTGGCGACAGTCTGGCGTTGGCTCAACTGGCTGCCAAAACAGAGGCGGACATCATTGTGATGTGCGGCGTTCACTTTATGGGTGAGACAGCGAAGGTGCTTTGTCCGGATAAGAAAGTGCTGGTGCCCGACATGGAAGCGGGTTGTTCGCTGGCGGACAGTTGTCCGGCGGATCAGTTTGCGCAGTTTGTCAAAGAGCATCCGGGGCACACCGTTATTTCGTACGTGAACACGACAGCTGCTGTGAAGGCAGTAACGGATGTGGTGGTGACTTCCACCAATGCCCGGCAGATCGTGGAAAGTTTTCCCAAAGATGAGAAAATAATCTTTGGTCCGGACCGGAATCTGGGAAATTATATCAACTCAGTTACGAACAGGAATATGTTGCTTTGGGACGGAGCCTGCCATGTGCACGAACAGTTCTCGGTGGAAAAGATCGTGGAGCTGAAAACACAGCATCCGGAAGCATTGGTGCTGGCACATCCCGAATGCAAAAGCACGGTGCTGAAACTGGCAGATGTGGTAGGGTCTACAGCTGCACTGCTGAAGTATGCGGTGAACCACCCGGAGAATACGTATATCGTGGCTACCGAATCGGGTATCTTGCATGAGATGCAGAAGAAGTGTCCGCAGACAACGTTTATCCCCGCTCCTCCGAACGATAGCACCTGTGGATGTAACGAGTGTAGCTTTATGCGGTTGAATACGTTAGAGAAGCTCTATGAGTGTCTGAAGAATGAGTCACCGGAGATTACCGTAGATCCCGAAATAGCGGAGAAGGCAGTGAGGCCTATTCAGCGGATGCTGGAGATTTCGGCGAAACTGGGATTATGATAGGATATACAAACGGTACCTTCCAATATACTGGATGGTACCGTTTGATGTATTGGAGTGTACCATTCCGTGTATCAGATGGTACCGTTCTTTGAGATGTAATTATCTCATTTAAATTTCATTCATAGCGATATTAGTTTTCTGCTTCCAAACGAATAACGAATCCACCGCCTTTTGCCATATTTATATTCAATATGGTTTTACTATCCACTGTTCTTTTCTCTACCATGTATTCTTTAGGTTGCTCGTAGGAGTTCGGAGCGTCTTTAAAGATAGTTGCCTGATAGGAGACATTGTCTTTCAGGAAGCTGAGGTTCACTTCTGTAGAACGGGCATCCCAGTTGGTCATTCCGCCCACATACCAGTCATTGCCTTTTTGTTTGGCTGTCACGATGTATTCGCTTAATTTTGCTTGCAATGGCAAGGTCTTATCCCAAACTGCGGGAACTTTGGAAAGGAAGTCGAGTACATCCGGATATTTATTGTATTCAGTGGGTGAGTCACATAAATAAGCCATCCATTGGTCGTAAATGACAAACATGGACAATTCATGCGAACGTGTTCCCATGCTCATGGGCGGAGTATTATCTATATCCATCGGTCTGAATTCATCCTGAGTGACACTTCTCATGGATCCCGGAGTATAATCTGCCGGTCCTGCCAACAGGCGGATGAAAGGAAAACGAGTGTGATATTCGGGAGTCAACGTCTTTTCCCAAAAGTTACATTCCGCTCCTCTTACTGCTTCATAGTTCAGTATATTGGGATACGTGCGATGCAATCCGGTAGGGACCGGGCAACCGTGGAAAATAGCTACCATTTGCTTTTCGGCCAGACGTTCTGCAAATTCTTTTCCCCATCGCATGGCTATCTGGTCATTCCGTTCGAAAAAGTCGATCTTTGCTCCGGATACACCGTAGCTGTGCATTTTAGCGATCCAGTCGCTCGGATTCTCTCTGGCGCAACTAGCCCATGTCCAGACGATAATCTTCACATTCCTTTCTTTGGCGTATGAGCATAGTTCTTTGATGTAATCTTCGGACCATCCGGCATCCAAGGTCATATATTCGATATGATTCTTTGAAGCCCAGTCTACGTAGTATTTATATAACTGGAGAGAAAGCTGCTTGTTTCCACTGGGGAAGTCAACACCTTCCAAAACGGCTTTGTGCCACCATTCCCATGCACTCTTTCCCGGTTGGATCCAGGAAGTATCGGTCAGACGGCAAGGATCGGCCAGTTTGTATACCAGTTCGTTGTTCAATAATGATTTGTCATCTTCCGAAACGATGATGACACGCCACGGAAAACTACGGTTTCCATCAGTCTTTGCGATGTAATTCTCTCTGGTAACAACCAAATGATTGGAATACCAGTAGTAAGGATTGGAAGGATCGGAGTCTATTGTTTCTTTTGGGTAATTAGCCCATTTTCCGCGCATGGAGTTGTAGCCGTTGGATTCCATATACAGAGCCGGATAATCATAGGTATTTGATTCCGTTATGACCACTTTATAAGGAGAATCGGGATATTCGTATAATACCGGAGAAACAGCAAAACGTTCGTAAGGAATTTCCAACGGACCTTTGTAGACTTTATAGAGTCTTTCAAAGTTTCTATATCCTTGATGTACCTGATGGGTACGTCCGGATTGATCCGTTTCGCCGGAATAATTAGCATCGCATTCCGGATAATAGATGGTTGGGGTGGAAGCAAAGTTGAAAATGGCATCTTCACTGATGATTGTAATTTCTCCGTTGAGACGGGTGACGAAATGATAGGCCACTCCTTCATCATAAGCACGTACTACAAGGTCGCAACTGTCATTGAAAGAAACGGTAAGTTCATTATATGTATCCTGTAATTCTTTGTTTTTGCCAACAAGGACGTCTATAGTCTGGTTCACCTTTCTTTTCTTTACCGACTTTACACTTCCGTTGCCGATTACTCTTCCGTCCGCCAGATGTAATCCGATGGGAGAAGGGAGTATAAGTTGTGTATTATCGTACCATACTTCGTATTGGGTACCTTTGTCTATTTTCAGTTTAATCTTCAGTTTTCCGTTAGGAGAAACCGTTTCATATTTCTCTGCCTGTAACGTGCAGCTTAAAGAGAATAAACAAAGGAGTATTAAATAACTGATTTTTTTCTTATCCATATAATTGTGGTTTATTGAGAATTAAAGATGTTATTAATTTAATTGTGCCAACCTTTTTTTCTTAAATAATCGAGCAAATAAGCAGGTTGATCTGTTTGTAAAATACGAGCTCCTAGCTGTTCGATCAGATAACCGTAGCTTTTTTCCGGATCGGTCAGTGCAAGATTATCATCATGATTTCCTGCAAGTGATCCCCATAATGTGTTATACCAAATCAAACTTTTCTTAAAAAGTAATTGTTTTATTTTTGGAGGAAGCGGATTTTTTGGGTCTGAATAAATAATTTCGAAAGCAGCAGGACGTAATTCTTTCAAATAGTCTGTGATTATTTTCTCAGCTTCTTTGTTACCTAAATCTATTACTGGCATATATAAAACTTTATCCAAATAAGAACCAAATTCTCGTTTGACAGTTTCTATAGGCTGTCCTCCTTTCATGATTACTAAATTTTGGGTTTCGGTTTTTTCCAATATAGCGTATACATCGTCAAAGATGTCATATGCTTTGTCTAAATTAACCATGATTTTTCCTTTTGCTGTTAACAAAGCTTCTTCTAAAGTGGGCACAACATAATTTGTTACTTTTCCATCCTTATCTTTCAATTTTAACTTTTTTATATCTGCCAGAGTCCAGTTTTTAATTTCTCCTTTTCCAGTGGTAGTACGATCTAATGTATTATCATGCATTAGAATCAATTGTCCATCTTTTGTTTTCTGAATGTCAATTTCTACAATATCTACTTTCATAGCAATGGCGCTGTCAATAGCAGCAGTTGAATTTTCCGGTGCGCTACGCCAATTTCCCCGATGAGCAACAACTAACACTTTGTTTGATTTTGGATTTAAGAAAGTATTTTTAATTGTTTCTACATGTTGTTGTGCCGTTACTATGCAGGTTGATAAACAATAGATAATTAATAATAGAGTTGATTTTTGATTTTTCATTATTGCCATATTAAAATAGAATGAATAAGGTTTAATGTACTAATACATTCTTTATAACTTTAATCACTTGATTTGCTAAAGCTGAATACCCTGCGTCAATCGGATGTGTCCCGTCTCCGCCTGCATAATATTCGGGGTGGTCGATTACTACTTTCCATAAGTCGTTCACTTCTATGCCGGCACGATTGATATGTTTCAGTGCAATCTGATTACGTACATTCAACCGTTCGGTGATAGGGGCAAACTCTTTCATTCCTTCTCCGGTACGGACGGGAGTGGTGTTTGCCCAGATCAGCTTGGCTTTAGGGGCGTATTTACGAATGATTTTGATTAATTTTGGGAAACTTTTATCATACTCTTTTTCTGTATAATCGAATCCGTGCAAACCATTATTGAAATGGATAACGTCGAACTTTGTATTTTTGAGTACTACGGCCAGTTCTTCGATTAAAGCCGGATCACCTACACTTTTCGAATTGGAGAGCCGTCCTACATATGCTTTTTCTTTCAGAGCTGCTTCTACTTTTCCGTAATATCCGCGTGTGATGGAATTTCCGATGAGCAGTACGTGTGGAAGATCTGTTTTGTTAGCTCCGGGAATCCAAATATCAGACCATTCGATATATTCACGTGCAATCTTTTTCTGTGCATAAGTGAAAATACAAAGAGACAGTAGAATAAATGTAATAAAGGTGTGTTTCATTATTTTCTTTTTTTAATTGGTTATGTTATATAGGTTCGGATACAAAATTAGGTAATAACAGAAAGATTATATGTGTACAAAGCAATCAAAAAATGAAATATTTGCAGCAAACATTCTATTTTTTGATTGCTTTATATCTATAATAGGGTATAGATAATTTCTATCTTTGTGAAAAAAGTAAAATTTGAAGATCAATATCATGAAAAAGTACATTTTATTTATGATGAGCGTTTGGTTCATCCAGTTGGCTATTTTTGCCCAGTCTAGAATAATAGAGGTTTTTCCGGAGCAGGGAAAAGATATTGAAAATATAGCGTTAGCTTTAAAAAAAGCTGCTGACTGTAAAGGAAGGCCGGTTACTGTAAAGTTTTCACCGGGAATTTATCAGTTAGACCGTGCGAAATCATCACAAGTGTTATATTATATATCAAATACGACTTCTGAGTTGGATGATCCTGATCCGACTAAACATATCGGATTGTATCTTAATACATTAAAGAATGTCACTATTGATGGTTGTGGGTCAACTTTATTGATGAATGGTGAAATGACAAGTTTCGTACTTGATAAATGTGAAGGTATTGTTTTGAAAAATTTTAATATAGATTATAAACATCCTACTCAAACGGAGGTTGAAGTATTGGAAGAGGGGAATGATTATTTGATTGTTCAGGTACATCCCACATCCCAATATCGGATTGTAAACGCACAGTTGGAATGGTATGGTGATGGTTGGTCTTTTAAGAACGGAATAGCGCAGTCGTATGACCGTATAAGTGAAATGACTTGGCGTTCTTGGAGTCCGATGGAGAATTTGCTTCGTACAGTAGAACTTCGTCCAAATGTGTTATATCTGCAATATAAAGAAAAACCACAAGTAGGACTACATACTATTTTTCAGATGCGCGATTCTTTCCGTGACGAAGTGAGTGGATTTGTAAACAGAAGTAAGGGAATACTGTTGGAGAATATCAACTTCTATTATTTAGGAAATTTCGGGGTAGTCTGTCAATACAGTGAGAATATTACTGTTGATCGTTGTAACTTTGCTCCTCGTCCAGGTTCAGGACGTACTAATGCGGGATTTGCTGATTTTATTCAGGTTTCTGGTTGCCGTGGTATGATTGATATTAAGAATTCCCGTTTTATAGGTGCACACGATGATCCTATAAATATACATGGTACACATTTGCGAGTAATAGAATTTTTGTCGGACAATCGTTTAAAACTTCGTTTTATGCATGACCAGACTTTTGGATTTGAAGCCTTTTTTAAAGGAGACGATATAGAACTTGTTGATTCACGTTCTTTGTTGGTAGTAGGGAAGTGTAAAGTAAAAGACGCAAAATTAGTAACACCAAGAGAAATGGAACTCACTCTGTCAAGTCCACTCTCTTCGGAGGTAATGCAACAGAAAGACCTGGTTGTTGAGAACGTGACGTGGACACCGGAAGTGCGGATTACAAACAATTACTTTGCAAGAGTACCAACCAGAGGGATTCTTATCACAACACGACGTAAGTCTCTGATAGAAGGAAATACATTCTACGGCATGCAAATGAGTGGAATATTTGTAGCCGATGATGGATTAAGCTGGTATGAGTCAGGACCGGTACATGATTTGACTATTCGTCAAAATACGTTTTTAAACTGTGGAGAACCGATTATTAGCATTGATCCGGAGAATAGAGAATATAAAGGGGCGGTTCATAAAAATATTACTATTGAAGAAAATTATTTTTATATGAGAAAAAATAGCTCATGTGCCATTCGAGCGAAGGCTGTTGATGGCCTGATGATACGTCATAATTTGATTTATTCTCTAGATACTGAAAAAAATAAAGAGTCTGATTTTATTCAGATGTATAATTGTAATGAAGTTACAATAAAAGAAAATCGGGTACAGTTGCACCACCTATTTAAATGAATTCTATTTCAATTTTAAAAGAAATAGATAAATATATAGTAAAAGATTTGATTATAGTAAACCCTGGAAATTTATAATACAAACTTCCAGGGTTTATTTTTATAAGAATAACATTTGATGAATAGTTTAATAAAATGGAGAACTTTATTCAGCTACACTCCACAATCTTACTGACTTAAATTCTATATTTCTACAGATATCTGAGAAAGATACTACCCAGCCTACGGTAATAGTTTTTTCTTCTGTTAGTTCAAATATAGGTAAGGCAGATGTTTTATTAGTATGTTCTGACTCAAATTTGAGGTAAGAGAGGATAATGTCTGACTTTTCCAATTCTTCATTGTCAGGTAGTGATTCGCCTTGAGCTACAGCAAAATGGATATTGGTACTGCCAGAACCTATATTTGCGGCGTTTTTTACTTCGATACGCATTTCATACTTTCCTTCTGGTAAAGTAAATGTTTGCCAGATCTTTCCGTTGTCATAATATCCCTGACTCCATTGTGTTGTTTCGAACTGAATTGTTCCATCGTTATATTCTGTGAAGCCGGCACCTCCATTGGCATTTTTAGTTTCCATAACTTCATTCCATTTCCAATCGTAAGGTTTTCCCCATTTATTGTTTACATCATATCCTCTAAATGGATATCCGGCATTCTTAATATAAAGACTGGTTAGGTCTTTTGTAATGCCAATGTAACTTTGGGAAGGCAATGTAACTTCTTTATATTCTGTAACAAATTCGTCCAAGGAAGTTGTTGTCGGTTTATATATACTATTGTACCGGAGTATTCCATTAGCTTTAAAATTGTCGAGTTCTGTTGTAGTCTCGTCAACTGAAATATATTTCGAGCCTAAAGTTCCGTCCTGACGTTCATATTCAAGGTTACAGCCTACTAAACCGTCTCCTCTTGATATATTCCAATTCAGTTTGGCTGCCCATATTCTTTCTGATTGTCCACTTTCATTTACAATTTCTTTTTGTTCAGGAGAGATACTATGTAAAATCCGGTTGGTTAATGCTTGTTGGTATAGTTCGCCATATGCATAAGCAGATACCTCTGTCGGGATAGATGTGTTGTTTTTGGGATCATAGGTGACTATCGAGAAGTCATATTGTCCTTCTGTTAAATTCTCTAACATAAATTCGAAGGTTTCTCGTGGTTCCGTACGTTCTATTGGAAACTCTTTAAACTTTTCTTCCAATGTAATAGGATCTTTGTAACTGATAACACATTTTACCTGATTTACACCGTACATCATTTTTCCTTCTATTTTGATTCTGTTTTTTCCAGTAAAAGCTTTGAGTGAATCAAGTTTTCCTACATAGATTTTTTCTCCCTCGTCTAGATAAGGCTGAATGCCATCCAGCATGCCATTACATGAATAGAAAAAGCACAGGATACTACAGAGAATCAATATATTTATTTTTTTCATACTTTTGCTTTGTTAAAAGGTTATTGTATCGGGGTTCCGTAGAACCAAAGTTGCTGCATAACTACCAATCCGGCACCGTCATGAGTAGAAAGTATTTTAAATCGAATGTATCTTACTGGAGGAATATCTGCCGGAAATTCAAATTCTTCTCCTTTACTAGCATATGTTATATCTTCTTCTGAATTTGAACCGGCGGGCCATCCGGAAGGTTTTATGCTTTCACAATCTGCCAGTTTGGTCCATCCGTCCCAACTTCCGTCCGAAGATGGTAAATCAGAACGTCCCCATACTTCCCATTCTTTGATAGCACCTGCACGATAGTAATAACTACCTCCCATGGAGCGTTGCCATGAGGTGAAGCGGCTTAATTGAGCGGTTTGACCCATATCGAATGTAAACCATACAGGAAACTCGGAAGGATTAAAGTCATAACCGTGAGCATAATTCCAACTGTTTAATCCATGATCTCCATTGAATAAAGACTCCAAAGTATGACCTGCGTTGTCCATCTTTATATCATTGGCTAGATAGAAAGTTTTGAATTTGGTCAAATCCAATTTTTCTTCATATAGTGGTGTCAAGGTTGTTAAGTATTCTTCTGACTGGTTATCATATAGATCGCGGACACGAACTTTAAAATCATGTGGTTCGGCAGAGAACCCTCGGAGTGTAAAGCCGATGTTTTTTACAGAAGTATATTCTGTATGTTCTATATTCCAATTACCTTTTGAATCTTTTGTAGATACATCAAAGATGAGATAGTTTCTGCCTCCATTTGTAGTATGTATATAAATACCTCCGAATGTAGGATTTACCTCTATTTCTTCAATGGCAGTAAGGTATGCCGGTTTTCCAGGTACTATTTCGGTGATGATAGCTTCTCCTTCTTTCTCCATTTTGTTAACGGCTGAGATTACTAGTTTTTTCGGATTCGTATTTCCGAAACCTTCTATTGTCGTTTCATCAGTATAGAGAGAAGCACGTGCTTCCATTTCTTTTCCATTGTCAAGTGTATATTTTATTTTGATATACAATAGATCTTCGTCTGTTGGAGCAATGAATTTCAATGTCACTCCACCAGGAATTTGTTCATAGGAAGTCACTTGTACTGTACCAGGAGCATGTCCACTGCCATCCCCATAAGGTTTATGAGTTTCTACATCTTCGCAACTGTGTAGCAATACTGCCGCACATGCCATCCATATATAATATAAGATTCTTTTTTTCATTGTTTTTCGATGTTTATAATTACCATCCATACGTTTGAATTAATTTGTCGTCTACTTGTAAGTCTTGTTTTTTTATAGGCCACAAATAGTCTTTAGTTGTAAATGCGCGAGGAACAAAGAGAGTTGTGACTTTATAAAAGTCTTCCTCTATTTCTCCTTGTACGTTCCATCCTTTAATGGATTTACTCAGTTCTTTTGAAGCGTCTTTCCATCGTCTGAGATCATTGTATTGATGTCCTTCCAACGCAAGTTCAATTTTACGTTCCTGTTTGATGATACTTCTCATCCCATCTTTAGTTTTAGGTTTGGTAGGATCATTGCTGTACTTTTCCCATGCTACTCTGACATCTCCTATATCTTCGGTCTGTCCAAGTACACCTTTTTTCAATCCAGAACGTTCGCGTACCTTCCGTAGGTATGTATAAACTTCTTCCGGTACATTATTATCACCTTCTGTAGCTTCATTAAGTGATTCTGCATACATTAGATACAAGTCGCCTAATCTGATAATAGGGAATGGGTATTCGTAGACTACTTGTGAAGATTGAGTTATAGCATTTTGATAATATACTACTTTTTTAGCGAAATAACCTGTAATGGAGTAGTTAAATCCCCATTTGTTTCCAGAGTTTCTTCCATATTTACCATCTACATAATTCAAGTCATTGACATCTGTACGTCCGTTACCATACCAAGTGGAACCATCGAAACCGAGAGACCCGTAGAAGCGGGGTTCTCTGTTGAAGTGAAGTACGGCAGTGGTCCAGCCTGTTCGCATGTTATATTTATCAGCACTAGTCACTTGTCGGGTTGTGTAACGATTATCATAGTTTCCGCTTGTTAACCATTCTTTGTCTTCGTCAATGGGCACTCCATTTTTACTGTAAAATTGTTCTGCAGTTTCCAGTGTAGGAGCATATACACCTGCTGCCCTGCTTTGCAAAATACTGCCTGTTACTTGACCGTTTCCACTTCCTTGTTGCAAAGAAGGAACGATACAAGCCATCGATAGGTTTTGCAGTTCATTGGTACCCTGTTTGCCTACGCTCCATATCAATTCGGAGTTAAAACGTTCTGTTACTGTTTGACGAATATTCATGCTGTAAAATATTTCTTCTGGTAGGTCCTGGCTATAAGACATGTCCATGCTGCAGTCATAAAGTTGACATCCGTTGGTTTCTGCAGATTCTATGGCCTCTTTACATGCTTCAGCTGTTCTCACCCATTTTTCATGGCTGAATTCTTGGTTGATGAATGGTTCTCCTTTTTCGTTTCTGAAATTTGCATAATCTTTGTTTCCATTGAAGAGAGGACTAGCTGCCCACAGCAGTATTTTGGCTTTAAGGGCTAATGCTGCAGGTTGTGTCAAACGTCCCATTTCTGTAGCTTCCATAGTGATGACTGGTGGCAAGTCTTTGTACGAGTCGTCTATGAGCTTTACCATGTAATCAACTATTTGATCTACCGGCATGCGGGTAACTTTTACTCCTTCTGGATCAGTCGATACAGGAAGAGCTTTGTCTACAATAGGAATAGGGCCATAGTGTTCAAATAGGAAAAAATGGTAATAGGCTTTTAGTACGTTTACTTCAGCGATCCATCTTTTTCGTTCAGAATCTGTCAAGTCGTTCACTTTATGCTGATCTCTTACATAATCAAGAAAGATATTACACTCTCTAATGGCACGGAACATGGGAAGATTACTGCCTCCTTCTCCGTCCCAATAATTGGCATAAGGAGCATCAATATTCTGTAATCCACGGGCTATATAAAAGCTGACTTCATTGTCAAAGTGAGAGTCATTAGTAGTATAGAACCAACATTCGTGTCCGGCTCCCATGCCGGGAATTCGTTTGACAGATCCATGGTCTGGAACAAAATGGTAGCAGTTGGCCAAATAGCGTTCGGCTGTATTTCTGTTGTTGAATACAATGTCCAATGTTGTCACATTATCGGGAACTATATCCAAATAATCTGAACAAGAACAAAGCAACGTCAAAATGATAGTCGGAATATATTTCGTAATTTTTTTCATATCATTGCTTTTTAGAAGTTAATGTTAATGCCGAGGTTATATACTCGCTGAATAGGATATCCTAGGCCATTATTACCCATTTCTGCATCCCATAGTTTAAATTTGCTGAAGGTTAGTAGGTTACTTCCTGTTAAGTATAGGCGCAAAGATTGTACACCTATTTTTTTCAGAGCTTTTTGCGAGAATGTATAGCCTAATTCTACAGTTTTCAGACGAATAAATGATCCGTCATGCATCCACCAGGTACTTGTTTGCATATTATTTTCAACAAGTGTGGGAGATAAACGTGGCCAAAATGCGTATATATTACGATTGTCTTCAGACCAATGATCTTTGGCTATAACATCCAAACATTGTTGAACACCCGTCTTTCCACCTGCATCGTAGTTTACAAAGGGAGATGTGTTTCTAGGGTCGATGAAAAAAGATACTCTTGCATTTCCTTGAAAAAACATAGAGAGGTCGAATCCTTTGTAGCCGGTAGAGAAACCAAATCCGTAAGTAATTTCAGGTTGATTAGGATAACCGAGAAAAATTTGGTCTTCACTAGTAATTTTTCCATCATTATTTAAATCTTTATATTTAATATCTCCCGGCATGGCTCCACCATTGAAACTTGTTTGTGAGGGAGAGTTGGCAACATCATTTTCATCAATAAATAGGCGTTCGGCGATATATCCGTAATTAAAGTTGATTGGTTGCCCTATTCTAGAACGATACCCTTGTCCGTAACTAGCATAATCTGGTTCTTCATAGACTTCATACCTTCCTTTGGCAAGCGTGAAATTACCCATTCCTTTTATCCAGAAATCTTTATTGGCAATATAAGAATAGTTGACTGATAAATCAACTCCTCGGGAAGATGCTTCACCTATATTAGCACTTACTCCGGCAGAAAGTCCCATTGTAGAAGGAATGTAGGCGCGGTTTTGGTAAATTTGAGTACGACGTTCATAGAAGAAGTCAGCTTGAACTTCTAATGCACTGTTGAACATACCTAATTCAATACCAAAGTTCCCTTTCTTTGATTTCTCCCATGTAATATTAGTGTTGGGATAACGAGAAATAGATACACCATTCATTTGGTTGCCGTAATTTGTTCCAAAATATTGGCCACGTCCACCATCATTTGGATTTACTTCCGATAAATAATAGAAACGATCATCTGAACTTCCAATGGCATCATTACCTACCAGACCATAGGTCATTTTGAATTTCAGTTTATCCATTGTGTTTAATAATGGCTCCCAAAAGCTTTCGTTCGAAATGATATACCCTAAACCGAAGGAAGGGAAGAAACCGTATCGTTCGTGAGCAGCAAACCGTTCAGAACCGTTATATCCAAAGTTGAATTCTGCAAAATATCTGGAATCGTAAGCATAGGTAAAGCGACCTGCTAGCCCTTGGTTTCTGCGTGGTAGTGATTTCTGTAGAGTGTCTTCACTTGATCTTTTTTCTTCTCGGCGAGTATATACTAACATTCCGCTAGTGGCATGCACACCGAATGTTCGGTTATAGCTGATGGCAGCTTCTACATAGTTGGTAGTGTTGATATTTCTGCTTCCTTGATTGTATGACAAATACTCTTCCCCTTCTACAATGTTAGTCAATGTATAACTATTGGTTTCTTTGTCATAGTCGGCCTGATAATAATAAGGATTGATAGCTCGAGTAAGGTCGGAATAAGAAGAGCGAGTGGTACTAACTAAGATTCGGGCATCCAATCCTTTGGTTACGAAGTCGAACTTTTGTTTTAATTCTGCTTGTGCAGCTACCAATAAATTATTGGATTCTTTGTATCCTCTAACCATATCTGCATATGGATTAATGTAGGCTCCTTTATCGGCATTACCAAATAGCACATGCGTAGCATTGACATATTCGCCTGTTGCAGGATAACTTTTAGGATACATAACAGGGCTTGTCTTCATTACCTTCTTATAAAGTCCTTCACCACTGTCCAACGGACCGGTATAGTCATCAAAATTTCCATTGACGCGAATAGAGAATTCTGTAGTCTTGCTAAGATCCATATTAATATTAGACCGAACAGAATAACGTTGCCAGTTAATGTTACTGTTGTAGTTGTTGAGTTTATCATTTTTGATCACTCCTCCGTCTTTGGTATATGAAGCTGCTACATAATAACGTACTGCACTGCCTCCTCCACTTAGATTAGCATTTACTCTTGTAGAAAGAGCGTAGTTATTGAATAGTTCATCATACCAATTTACTGCTGGATAACAATATGGGTTGGTACCAGCAATTGTATTTTCTATTTTTTCTTGACTATAAACTGTGTAATTAGCGCTGGCGGCAGGATTGTTAGGATCACGCCGAGAGTTTACAGCTTCATTATTTAATCGCATAAAGGTGATAGGATCTGTTAATTCCACCTTCTTTCGAGGAGTGGATACTGATTGTTCTACACGGACGGATACTTTCGGCTTTCCGGCGACTCCTTGTTTAGTGGTCACAAGGATTACTCCATTTGCTCCACGCGCGCCGTACAAAGCAGTGGCTGTAGCGTCTTTCATAATAGAAAATTGAGCAATGTCATCCACATTCAAGCGGGCAAGATCATCTGTACTCAATTCAATGTTGTCAATCAAAATAAGAGGATCTTTTTTATAACCAAATGTTGTGGCACCACGCACAAAGAACTGAGCATTGTCCTTACCGGGTTCACCTGTTGTTTGGAAAGCAATTAGTCCGGACATTCTTCCGGCAAGAGCGGTTGTCAGATTGCTACTCGGTACTTTCAGTTCCTGTGGATTTACTGTAGAGATGGCACTAATTACGCTCTCTTTCTTTTGCTTGGCAAAAGCAACTACCGTTACTTCGTCAAACTCATTAGCTTCAGGAAATAATTTAATAGAGTAAAAGTCGTTACTATCTACTTTTATTTCTTGCTTTTTCATGCCAAGAAACGAAATTTCTAATATATCTCCGGTTTTTACTCGCATAGTGAATTTTCCGTCAATATCTGCAATTGCACCACCTTGACTGTTTTTTATTTTGATGGTAGCTCCTGCCATAGGTTCATTATCGTCACCTGTCACTATACCCTTCACTTCTCTATTTTGCGCATATATACTTGTCGCAAAGAAAAGACAGAGTATGACTGGAATCAGTCGATTCATTTTAAAGAATGAAAAGAGTCTTTCTTTCATATTTTTCATGGATAATTTAAAATTAATATTAGGTTAATACATTTCAGGCAACTAGATCGTTGTCTTGTCAGTGGTGGGGAAATCTCGAATTCGTTTCATATATTATTAGATTTAATGTGATAATTTTCTAAATTCAACGAGTCAAAATTAGGTAAATGTGTTATTTTAATAGTGTATAAACGCAGCAAAAAATAACGCATTTACTGCAAAATTGTTATTAAGGGATGATTATGGTAAGATTATCTCCTTTATTCATGGATATATAAATTAGTCCATCATCCTTTATTTTAGGAATGAATGTTTTTTTGTTCAGCTTCCAACAGTATAGTTTTGCATTTGATAGACGAAGAGTAAATTCTATTGGAGCGGTAGCTTTTAGTACTGCATTTACTATTTGGCTATTTTTCCAACTCGCATCTATTTCAATACCTCCCCGAGCACAAAGTCCTTTAAAATTTCCGTTTTTCCATTCTTTAGGTAAGCACGGTAATAATTCAATGCAATTATCGTGACTTTGTAATAACATTTCTGCAATACCTGCTGCTCCGGCTGTATTCCCGTCAAAAGCGAAGATGTCTTCACCTGCTCCGGCAATACCAGCGGGAGAAACTGTAAACATGTTTTCACGTGATAGTTTTCCAAGTAATTGTTTTACACTATTATAAGCATTTTCAGAGTCTTTTAATCGGGCATAAAAGCAAATCATGTTAGCACGACTCCATTCTGTATCTTCCCAATCTTTGGCTGCTAAACGTCTTTCAATAGTTTTTCGGGCAGCTTTTGCTAATTCGGGTGTTTTATTTAAGGTAATCTGAGAATAAGGATAGAGGGATAATAAGTGTGTGGTGTGACGGTGATTGGGATGTGCTTCTTCGTAATCTTCAAACCATTCCTGTACTCCTCCGTTTGTGCTGATACGGAAAGGAGGGAGTTTGCTGATAGCGGTACGGAGGCTGTCGGCAAAGGAGGCATCGACATTTAATATTTCCGTAGATTGCAGGCATGCCGAGAATATCTCATAAGCCAGTACACGGTCGCAAGTCGGCATCATAGATGCGCAAAATTCTTGTCCTTGATGGCGAAAACTGTTTTCCGGCGAGATACTAGGACCTGTTACCAAATAGTTATTTCGTGGGTCTATTACCATATAATCTAATAGAAATTCAGCATTACTTTTTAATAATGGATATGCGGTATTCTTTAAAAAATCTTTATCTTGTGTGTAATCATATTGTGTCCATAAATGAGAGGCAAGCCAAGAAGATGCAGTCGGGAATAATCCCCAAAGAATACTACCTGATACAGCTGTATATCCCCATGGATTGGCTGTAGTATGTGCAGTCCATCCTTTACAACCATATAAATCTTTTGCTGTTTTTGCACCATGAATTGATAGATCTTTAATATAGTCAAAAAGAGGGAGATGACATTCTGCTAAATTACCTACATTAGCAATCCAATAATTTTGTTCAGTATTGATATCCAAATGATAATCGTTAGTCCATCCCATATGGCAAGCGAGGTTATCGTTAAAAAAACCTTGTAAAGCTACAGGTAGAGGAGAATTAGGACGTGAAGAAGCGATCAACAGATAGCGGGCATATTGGAAAAATAATGCATCTAATCCAGGATCAGATTCTCCTTTCTTTACCCGTGCCCAACGTTCATCGTTTGGTAGGTGATCAAACTTTGCGTGATGCTCAAACGAAAGTCCTACCCGGGAGAAAAGTGGAGAATAGTCTTCTATATGTTTTTTCTTCAGAGTCTTAAAATCTTTCTTTGATGCTAATTCAATTGTTTTCTCACATTTTATTTTGTAGTTGTAACCAGAGAACGTATTGTTTTTAAAATTGGTACGTACATCAGATAATAAAGTGACTTCAGTAGCTTTCTCAATATAAAGTTTTTTCCCTTCAGCTTTTATTGTTCCTCCTTTTATTTGTACAGCAATACGTCCTTCAAAATGTACTCCTCCTTTACCATGTTTTTCAAATTCTGCATTACCGGTATAAATAAGTTGGTTACCGGATGCTACTACATTTGCCTGTCTGAGTAATTTCAATTCAAGTTCCATCGTTATTGCTTTTGGACGACTAGCTTTTATATGCATGGCAACTACGTCATCTGGATTAGAAGCGATACATTGGCGTATATATTCAGTATTACCTACTTTATAGCTAACTGTGTTTATAGCAGTATGTAAATCCAGTTCATGGCGATAATCTGATATTTCTCCTTGAGGATATGAAAAATTTATTTTCAAGTCACCTATGGGAAGATGTGTTCCTACTGAATGTGGGCTACCTGCCATCATATTTCCTGCGACGTGATTACCTTCTGACAAGTTATTTTCAAAAAATAGCTTTCTTACTTGATTGAGTTTTTCTCTTCCGAATGGACGTTGCTGATGTTCATCATATTCCCCTGACCACATTGTTGATTCGTTTAGAGCGAGTGTTTCTGTTTCTATGCCACCATAGATCATTACACCAAGACGACCGTTCCCCAAAGGAAGAGACTTCATCCATTCATCTGCAGGTTTATCATACCATAATTTCATTTTATTCTCGGTTGCCTTCAGTGACAGACTACCACTAACTAGAAGTGCGGCCCCTATTATCAGGCCTAATGTTACGTTTCTCATGTTATAAAATAGTTTATTTCAAAATGATATTGCAAAGGTATAGGAGAAGGGAAAAGTAAAAATGAACAAATGCGGCTATTACTGAAACAAATGCGTCAACTCCTTTTTATATACTGTTTTTTAGTGTATATTTGCGCGCACAGCCAAATATAACCGCTATATAATTTATGAAGAAACACCTACTACGATTAGCTTTCATAAATGGATTGCTATTCTTATCTATTTGTATTTTTGCTCAGGAATATTCTGATTTTTATTTCACCCGTGTTAATGGAGAAAATGGTTTATCAGAGAGTAATGTAAAAGCAATCTTGCAGGATAGCTATGGATTTATGTGGTTTGGGACAAAAAATGGGCTCAACCGCTATGATGGAACTTCTATTCTCCAATTCGATTGCGATGATTTGGAGGAGGGTACAGGTAATCATAATATTGGTGCTCTTTTTGAGGATAAAGAAAGGAATTTATGGGTTGGAACAGACAGGGGTGTTTATATATATAATCCGGCGGTTGATGTATTTAAACGTTTCAAAATAGCTTCATCAGAAGGAATAACTCTTGATAACTGGGTAGCGGAAATTCTGTCTGATTCACTAGATAATATTTGGGTGTTGATTCCTGATCAGGGACTTTTTCGTTATAAAGACGGAAAGGTACATCATTATTCATTGATAGATAAAGACAATTTAAAAAATAATAATCCGGAATGTATTTGTATCAATGAGCAGGGCGAAGTATGGGTAGGTACATCAGGAATAGGTTTATTCAAGTACAATTATCGGGATGATAATTTTGAACAATATTTGACAGACCGAATGGGACGTTCGTTAATTGACAAAACAATTATAAGTATTTGTTTTCAGAAAGAAAATGCTATTTTGGGAATACATGAAGGAGATTTGCTGAAATATAATACTCGAACAGATGAGTTGAGTGAAGTTTCGTTCCTTGGTGAGAAAAAAACATTTTTGCGAGATGTAATGTGTTTTGGAGATGAAATTTGGGTAGGTTCTCTTCATGGAATTTTCATTATTAATGAGAAAGAAAATAATGTTATTCATTTGAAAGAAGACCTGATGCGTTCATTTAGTTTATCGGATAATAGTATTTATTCTATTTATAAAGATTATGAAGGAGGAATTTGGATTGGAACAATGTTTGGAGGTGTCAACTATCTGCCTAATCGTATCTTGACTTTTGCTAAATATGTACCGGGAAGCGATCCATATTCTTTAAATACCAAACGTATCCGTGGATTGGCAGAAGATAATAATGGGTGTATTTGGATAGGTACTGAAGATAATGGTGTTAATGTATTGGATCCTCGAACAGGTAAAGTACATCAGATATATGATAATGTTCCAGGTCGTCTCATTACACTATCAGTAAAACATTATGAAAATCATATATATGTTGGATTATTTAAACAAGGAATGAATGATATTAGTATACCTGGTGAACATCTTAAATACGTCAGTGATAAGGATTTGGGTATTGAAGAAGGAAGTGTATATAGTTTTTTAAAAGATAGTAAAGGTCGTACTTGGATAGGACCTGGGTGGGGATTATATGTATCACAACCTAAGGAAAGGAAATTTCACCGTGTGGAAGAAGTAGGATATAACTGGGTTTTCGATATAATGGAGGCTAGAGATGGTACAATTTGGCTTGCTACTATGGGAAATGGTGTTTGGAAATGTGATCCTAAGAATAATTCTTATAAGAATTATTCTTATAAGGAAGGAGTTGACAACTCTCTAAGCTCCAACTCCGTCAGCTCCATCATGCAGGACAGTAAAGGGAATATATGGTTCTCTACCGACCGTGGCGGTATATGCAGATATAATGAAGCGCAGGACAACTTTACCACTTTCAGCATCGAAGACGGGCTGCCGGACGATGTAGCTTACAACATATTGGAAGATGATGCTGGAAATCTGTGGTTTGGCACCAATAAAGGATTGGTCAAGTTCAATCCCGAGAATGGAGATGTACGTGTCTTTACCAATAAGGATGGATTGCTGGGTAATCAGTTCAATTATCAATCGGCATTGAAAGCTCAGGATGGAAGGTTCTATTTCGGCGGGGTGGACGGATTGATCGCGTTCGATCCTACTGTTCAGGAGGAGGAAAGGCCGCTTCCTCCTGTCTACATTTCCAAGTTTAGTATATATAATAAGGAAGTGACAGTGCATACTCCTGACTCACCCCTGAAACAATGTATCGTACATACGGATGAAATCGTCCTGCCTTATGATCAGGCCAATATCAGTTTTGACGTGGCCTTGCTCAGTTACTCTACTGCCGAGTCCAACCAATACTATTATCGTATGGAACCGCTGGACAGGGATTGGGTACGGGCAGCCAGCAACCAGAACATCTCGTATGCCAAACTTCCGCCGGGAAAATACACCTTCCGTGTGCAGGCTACTCACGGCAGTAAGTCCGAGTCGTCCACACGTTCTCTGTCTATTATCATTCTTCCTCCGTGGTGGCAGTCTATCATCGCTTACATTGTATATACCGTATGCATTATCCTGATCGTGGTTGGCACCATCTTATGGTACAAACGCCGCAAGGAGAAACAACTGGAAGAACGGCAAAAACTGTTCGAGATCGAAAAAGAGAAGGAACTGTACGAATCCAAAGTAGACTTCTTCACAGAGATAGCGCACGAAGTGCGTACCCCTTTGACACTGATCAACGGTCCTCTCGAAGCCATTGAGGAAATGGAGATACAGGAGCCCAAGATGAAGAAGTATATCAGTGTGATGGTCCAGAACACCAAACGCCTGCTGGAACTTACCGGACAACTGCTGGACTTCCAGAAGATCGGTGCCAACAAGCTGACCATGAAATTTGAGAGCGTGGACATTACCGAACTTCTTGCCGGAATCGTGGCACGCTTTGAAGTGACGTTCAGCCTGAACCGGAAAGAATTGCAGTTAAAATCGACAGAAGAGCAGGTGTGGGCAGCTGTAGATAAAGAAGCAATCACCAAGATACTGAGCAACCTGCTCAATAATGCGCTGAAGTACGCCAGCCAGAATGTACTGGTAGAACTGGAAAAGGGAGAAGACAGCTTTACGATTCGTGTTACCAGTGACGGAAACAAGATTCCGGCGGAAGTCAGCCAATATATATTCGAACCGTTCTATCAGGTGGACAGAAAGGAGAAGCCCCGTAATGGAGTAGGCATCGGCTTGTCTCTGGCACGTTCGCTGGCATCCCTGCATAAAGGCACGATCTATCTGGATACCCGTCAGGAAAACAATATGTTTGTACTGACCATTCCTTTGAATATGGAGGGCATTAAACAGGAGAACAACAAAGCCATACAGAAAGACATTGTCGAGCTGGACGAACATACGCCCGTCACGGCTGATATGTATGGATATACCCTTCTGTTGGTAGAAGACAACGAAAGTATGCTGACCTTTATTCTCGAACGCTTGCAGGAAAACTTCACCGTAGAGACAGCGATGAACGGGATAGAAGCACTGGAAATATTGAGAAGCGGCCATATCGACTTGATCATCAGTGATATCATGATGCCTGTAATGGACGGATACCAACTCTGCAAGGAAGTAAAATCGGATATGGAGCTTTCTCATATTCCTATTATCTTCCTGACAGCCAAGAATGACATCGACAGCAAAATCAACGGTCTGAAATATGGTGCGGAAGCATACGTTGAGAAACCTTTCTCTTTCAATTATCTGAAAGAACAAGTCCTGTCCTTGCTTGACAACAGGCGCAGGGAAAGAGAAGCCTTTGCGAAACGCCCCTTCTTCTCTGTCAACAATATGCAGATGAACAAGGCGGACGAGGAATTTATGAATAAAGTGATCAAGGTCATTGAAGATAACATAACCGATGATAATTTCGGTGTAGAACGGATGGCGGATATACTCTGCATGAGTCGTTCTAGTTTGTTAAGGAAAATCAAGACACTGTTCAACTTGTCTCCGCTCGATTTTATCCGGTTGATCAAGTTGAAAAAGGCAGCCGAGTTTATCCAGGAAGGTAAATACCGGATCGGAGATATCTGCTATATGGTCGGCATCAATTCGCCGTCTTATTTCAGCAAGTTATTCCTGAAACAATTCGGCATGACACCCAAAGATTTTGAGAAACAATATCAATCCGGCAAGCAGATCATTATCACGCAGGAGATAAAGAATGTCGAGGCAGGAGAGGGCACAAAATAGATAAAATACCTCTCTTAGCCCGCATTGGAGCTTATTTGCCGTATTTTTATCATTTTTTGAATCGTTTGTATATAGTAAAGGAGATGCCAATCCTTACCTTTGTGGCATACCTCAATAAGAGAAAAAGGTTTCTTATTCGGGTATGCTTTATTTTTTTACATAAGAACATTGTACCATATGAAAAACCAAAAGCTACTACTAAAAAAAATGTCGGGAGTATCCCTGATGCTTCTTCTGTTTCTTTTCATTTCCAACTGTGCCAGTGGAGACAAGATTTTTTCTACCGATGTATGGAATATAACTTACGATGATCAGCAAGGGGGAATAGCACTCACTTATAAGTCAAAAAATATTTGTAACGGAATGTATGCTTCCTATCAATGGGAAGGGAAGGAGATCAAGACAAGTGACTATGCCCGTCATAAAATCAGTACGGGCAAAGTTTCCGATTCTTTCGGGAAAGGACATATATATAAGGTGGAGTATACGGATAAGGAGCTTCCGAAGCTGACTCAGTATTTCTATCTTTATCCGGGTAAGGAATATATACTGACCGATTTTACGGTCGAAGCGAAAGAGGAAATCCGTTCCGGCAGAATGGCTCCTGTTAATGTCGATTCTATATCCGGATTCTTGCAGGCAGGTGATAACCGTGCTCTTTTTGTTCCGTTCGACAATGACAAATGGATCAGATATCAGTCTCACCCGCTTGGTTTCGATACATTGGTGAGTTATGAAGTGACAGCCATATTCAATAATGAAAGCCGGAACGGTCTGGTGATCGGCTCCGTAGAACATGATAACTGGAAAACAGGTATTTCAATAGGTAAGGGGGATCGTGATAACATTGGTTCGCTGGTATGTTATGGGGGCATAGCAGATGAGCAGACTCGTGACGTAAAGGCTCACGGTGCATTAGCAGGTAAAAAGATTAAATCCCCTAAAGTCTTTTTGGGTTTCTTTGAAGATTGGTGCGATGGACTTGAAGCGTATGCAAAAGCCAACGCTGTAATTGCCCCTCCCAAAGCATGGGAGAAAGCTGTTCCATTTGGTTGGAACAGCTGGGGGGCATTACAATTCAATCTGACTTATGAGAAAGCGATGGAAGTCTCCGATTATTTCAAGGAGAATCTGCAGAATAATCATTTTGTAAACCTTGATCAGACTGTCTATATCGGTCTGGACTCCGGTTGGGACTGTATGAATGAGGAACAACTGAAATCATTTATAGAAAAGTGTAAGTCGAACGGACAGATCGGTGGTATCTACTGGACTCCGTTCACCGACTGGGCACGCGATCCGGAACGGACGGTAGATGCCGCACCGGAATATAAATACAAAGATATCTATCTCTATGCCAACGGAAAGCCGCAGGAACTGGACGGTGCTTATGCAGTCGATCCAACGCATCCGGCAGTGGAAGCTATGATGAAGAAGACTTCCGGTTTGTTCCACCGTGCAGGATTCGAGTATGTGAAGATGGACTTCATGACACACGGTGCGATGGAAGCGGACAAATGGTATAATCCTGAGATTACCACAGGTATACAGGGATATAATTATGGCATGAAACTTCTCAATCAATATTTTGGAGATATGTATATCAATCTCTCCATTTCTCCTGTTTTCCCTGCCCAGTATGCGCAGTCACGCAGAATAGCCTGTGATGCGTGGAATCAGATCAAGGATACCGAATATACATTGAATGCTCTTTCATACGGCTGGTGGCAGAAGTATATCTATCAATATAATGATGCCGATCATATTGTACTGAGAGATGCTACCGACGGAGAAAACCGTGCCCGTATTACTTCGGGTGTCATTACGGGTATTTACATTACAGGAGACGATTTCAGTGCGGGAGGAGGAAAAGACGCCAAAGAGAAATCACAGAAATATCTGACCAATGCGGCAGTGAATGCAGTAGCGACAGGAGAAGTGTTCCGTCCCGTGGAAGGAAACGGAGAGAAGTCGGAACATATCTTTGTAAGGAAGACACCCGATGGTCGTTTCCATTGTGCGGTATTCAACTACTCGGACCAGGAACAGACAACTGTGCTTTCGTTAGAAAGAATAGGATTGGACAAGGCACGCAACTATCAGGTGAAGGAGTTGTGGAGCGGCAATGAGACTTTTGCCACAGGACAGCTTGAAGTGACCGTACCCTCCAAAGACGTGCAATTACTTGAATTTAAATAACCGAAGAAATGAAAAAATATCAATTAACACTCTTATCGTTATGTGTGGCAGCCTTTGCGCAAGCGAAGGTCACATTGCCGTCATTCTTTACCGATAATATGGTTATTCAGCAAAACAGTCAGCTGACGTTACCGGGAAAAGCGAAAGCCGGTAAACAAGTGACTGTGAAGGTGAGCTGGAATCATGAGAAATATACGGTTAAAGCGTCAGCTGATGGTCATTTTAGTATAGAAGTCCCGACTCCGCCTGCCGGAGGACCTTTTCAGATCACTGTTTCGGATGGTGAGAAGCTGGTGCTGAACAACGTCCTATCGGGAGAAGTCTGGATATGTTCCGGTCAGTCGAATATGGAAATGCCCGTTGCCGGATGGGGAAAAGTGATGAATTACGAACAGGAGGTTGCCGATGCCAATTATCCTTCCATCCGTCTGTTGCAGGTAAAGAAGACCGTCGCTTTCTCTCCGCAGGATAATGTAGAAATGAATATGAACGGCTGGCAGGAATGTAGTTCCGCTACTGTACCGGAGTTTTCTTCCGTTGCTTATTTCTATGCCCGTAAGTTGTGGAAAGAACTGAATGTGCCCGTTGGGGTAATTGACTGTACTTGGGGCGGCACACCTGCCGAATCGTGGACAAGCCATCAGACATTGAAGCAAGTCATGGGATTCCAGAAAAAGATGGCCGAAATGGAAAGTGCAGGCTTCCAAAGAGAGAAACTTGTCGAACTTTACCATCGGGAAATGGACGAGTGGCTTCAGCAGTTTGATGCCAAGGATCCCGGATTCAAAGACGGAGTTCCCCAATGGATATCAGCTCTTCAGACAGGGAATGAATGGAAACCGATGGAACTGCCCGCCTACTGGGAAACTCGCGGACTGAATTTTGACGGTACTGTCTGGTTCCAAAAAGAAGTGGAAATACCTGCTGACTGGAGCGGCAAGGAAATCTCCTTCCATCTGGCTATGATCGACGACGACGACGTCACTTACTTTAACGGAAAAGAGATAGGAAGAACTTCGGGATGTAATACGATGCGTACCTATAAGATTCCCGCAACCTTGGCAAAGGCAGGTAAAGGGGTTATCACCATTCGTGCCATAGATTATGGAGGTGAAGGTGGTATCCATGGAGAACCTCAGCAGATGTATATGGAAGCGAACGGCAAGAAGATTTCCTTGGCGGGCAACTGGAACTATCACACTGGAGTATCGATGACCGATGCACCTTCCAGACCATTGTCTCCCGAAGGAACCGGCTGGCCGACATCCTGTTACCCGACCGTACTTTACAATGCAATGATACATCCTTTTACTGTTTTTCCTATCAAGGGTGCTATCTGGTATCAGGGAGAAAATAATGTAGGATTCGACGAGCAGTACAGAGTACTTTTCCAATCAATGATTACAGATTGGAGAAGGGCATGGAAACAGGATTTTCCTTTCTACTTTGTGCAGTTGGCCAATTATCTGAAGCCCGAAGAAGTGCAGCCGGACTCCAAATGGGCGGCTCTCCGTGATGCACAGGCACATGCGCTGCATCTGCCTAATACAGGTATGGCATGTGCCATCGACCTCGGCGAAGCTTATGATATCCACCCGAAAAACAAACAGGAAGTAGGAAAGCGGCTGGCGCAAGCGGCATTGACGAAGACCTATAACAAAGGTACATACGAAGTGCCCGCATTCCTTGGATACCGCATTTCGGGACGTACGCTGATTCTTACTTTCGATCAGGAAGTAGTAGCCAAAGAAGGGGCTCCGAAAGGCTTTATACTGGCAGGACCGGACGGGAAATACGTTCCGGCACAGGCTACCATCCGGGGAAAAGAAGTCATTCTGCAATCCGACCGGATAGAAATACCGACGGCGGCTTGCTATGCGTGGGCAGACAATCCTGTTTGTAATCTATATGGCAAGAGCGGGCTTCCCGTACCCCCGTTCCGCACCAGAGAATAAATATCAACCATAACAATGTAAACCATGAAATTAAAAGCATTCTTACTTTTTTTTCTATTGAGTTCTTTTTCTCTTTTGCAGGCTGCCGACAAGCCTCTGATCAAAATAGAAACCGAACGGACCAGCCTTATCTATCAAGTAGCTGACAACGGACGTCTGTATCAGAAATACTTGGGCAAAAAGCTTAACCATGATTCCGATATCCAGTATCTGCCACAAGGGACTGAAGCTTATCTGACTCACGGTATGGAGGACTACTTTGAACCGGCTATTCACATACGTCATAACGATAATAACTCTTCATTGCTGCTGAAATACGTAGATCATTCGAGCAATGCCATCGATAACGGGGTCAACGAAACCGTAATTACCCTTAAGGATGATAAATACCCTGTGACCGTGAAGTTGCATTATGTGGCTTACGGCAAAGAGAACATTATCCGTACGTTTACTGAAATCAGCCATGAAGAGAAGAAACCTGTGATACTTTGCAAGTATGCTTCATCAATGCTTCACCTGAACAGCAGCAAGTATTTCCTGACTGAATTTTCCGGTGACTGGGCACACGAAGCCAACGTGACCGAAAGAGAACTGGCTTTCGGCAAAAAGGTGATCGATACGAAGTTGGGCGCACGTGCCAATATGTTTGTATCTCCTTTCTTCCAGCTGGCTCTTGACAATCCTTCGCAGGAGAATGCAGGCGAAGTGCTGGTAGGAACTATCGGGTGGACGGGTAACTTCCGTTTTACTTTCGAAGTGGACAATAAAAACGAACTGCGCATTATCAGCGGTATCAACCCGTACGACTCTGAATACAGCCTGCCCGCCAAAGAAGTGTTCCGTACTCCGGACTTCTATTTCACTTACAGCACGCAGGGGAAAGGTGAGGCCAGCCGTAACTTCCATGACTGGGCGCGCAATCATCAGGTGAAAAACGGTAATGATACCCGCATGACTTTGCTCAACAACTGGGAATCTACCTATTTTGACTTTGATGAAAATAAACTGATCGGCTTGATGGATGAGGCTACCAAGCTGGGCGTAGATATGTTCCTGCTGGACGATGGTTGGTTTGCCAACAAATATCCTCGTAGCAGTGACCATCAGGGGTTGGGCGACTGGGAAGAGACTGCCGACAAACTTCCGAACGGAGTAGGGCGTCTTGTTGAAGAAGCACAAAAGAAAGGTATCAAGTTCGGTATATGGATAGAGCCGGAAATGGTGAATCCCAAAAGCGAGCTTTACGAAAAGCATAAGGACTGGGTGATTCATCTGCCTAACCGTGATGAATACTACTTCCGCAACCAGATGGTGCTCGACCTTAGCAATCCGAAAGTACAGGATCATGTATTCGGCGTGGTGGACAACCTGATGACCAAATATCCCGGCATCGCTTTCTTCAAATGGGACTGCAACAGCCCGATTACGAATATCTATTCGGTGTATCTGAAAGATAAACAGTCTCATTTGTACGTTGATTATGTGCGCGGACTTTACAAGGTGCTGGACAGAATCAAGGCTAAATATCCTGATCTTCCGATGATGCTGTGTGCCGGTGGCGGCGGACGCTCCGACTATGAAGCATTGAAGTACTTCACAGAATTTTGGCCAAGCGACAATACCGATCCTATCGAACGCCTGTTTATCCAATGGGGCTATTCGCAGATCTTCCCAAGTAAGACACTGTGTGCCCACGTCACTACTTGGAATCGTGGAACCAGTATCAAGTTCCGTACCGATGTAGCCATGATGTGCAAATTAGGATTCGACATCAAACTGGAAGACATGAATCAGAATGAGCACCTTTACTGTGATCAGGCAGTCAAGAACTACAACCGTCTGAAACCTGTCATCCTTGAAGGTGATTTGTATCGCCTCGTTTCTCCTTACGGAAGCAACCATACTTCTTCCATGTTTGTAGGCAAGGACAAGAAAACGGCTGCGGTATTCGCCTTCGATATCCATCCGCGCTATGCGGAAAAGACACTGCCTGTCCGCCTGCAAGGGTTGAATGCCGACAAGAAGTACCGTGTGAAGGAAATCAATATGATGCCCGGTAGCGGTTCCTCATTGAAGGGTAACAACCAGGTTTTCTCCGGAGAATATCTAATGAACGTCGGACTGGATCTTTTCACAACACAGCAGCTCAACAGCCGTCTCATTGAAATAACAGAAGAATAAAAAGCCATAGACATAAGAAACATATCTTATAAAAACACCATGAACCATGAAGAAATTACTTTTAAGTGTATGTGCATTTTCATTGACTCTCGCTACGTTGCAGGCAGGGGAAATCACTAAATATGTAAATCCGTTTATTGGAACGGGGGCCATCGATGGGGGACTTTCGGGTAATAATTACCCGGGGGCGACCTCGCCGTTCGGTATGATACAGCTTTCTCCGGACACCAGCGAAGCTCCCAATTGGGGGGACGCTTCCGGCTACGACTATAACCGGAATACGATCTTCGGTTTCAGCCATACCCGCCTGAGTGGGACAGGAGCCTCGGACCTGATCGACATTACATTGATGCCGACCAGTAGCGGACGCACTTCTTCCGCATTCACGCATGACGAAGAGAAGGCCCGTCCCGGCTATTATCAGGTAATGCTGAAAGATGAGAATATTAATGCAGAGCTTACCACTACTCAGAGAAACGGTATCCACCGCTATCAATATCCCGCCGGCAAAGATGCGGAGATTATACTGGATATGGACCACTCGGCAGATAAGGGCAGTTGGGGACGCCGGATCATTAACTCTCAGATCCGCATTCTGAATGATCATGCAGTGGAAGGTTACCGTATCATCACCGGATGGGCGAAACTGCGCAAGATTTATTTCTACATGGAGTTTTCCAGTCCTATCCTTACTTCTACGCTGAGAGACGGCGGGCGTGTTCATGAAAACACAGCCGTGATCAACGGTACGAATCTTCATGGCTGTTTCCGTTTCGGCCAACTGAATGGCAAACCACTGACGTGTAAGGTAGCCCTTTCATCCGTCTCTATGGAGAATGCCCGTCAGAACATGGAACAGGAAGCACCGCACTGGGATTTCGACCGCTATGTGGCTGCTGCGGACGCTGATTGGGAAAAACAACTAGGAAAGATCGAAGTGAAAGGTACGGAAGTGCAGAAAGAGATATTCTATACGGCTCTTTACCACACCATGATACAGCCTAACACCATGTCCGACGTGAACGGCGAATACATGGCTGCCGACTATACGACCCGCAAAGTAGCGAACAATGAAACTCATTACACCACATTCTCCCTGTGGGATACTTTCCGCGCTTCTCATCCTCTCTACACATTACTGGAACCCGAACGGGTGACTGACTTCGTGAAGAGCATGATACGCCAGTATGAATATTACGGCTACCTGCCTATCTGGCAATTATGGGGACAGGACAATTACTGTATGATCGGTAACCACTCCATCCCTGTGATCACTGATGCCATCCTGAAAGGTATTCCTGGAATTGATATGGAGAAGGCCTATGAAGCAGTCTATAACAGTTCGGTAACCTCACACCCCAACTCTCCTTTTGAGGTATGGGAGAAATACGGCTTTATGCCCGAAAACATTCAGACTCAATCTGTCTCCATCACTCTGGAGCAGGCTTTTGATGACTGGTGTGTTGCCCAACTGGCTGCAAAATTGAACAAGGATGCCGATTATCAGCGATTCCACAAACGCTCCGAATATTACCGGAACCTTTTCCATCCGAAAACGAAGTTCTTTCAGTCCAAGAATGACAAGGGAGAATGGATCGAACCTTTCGACCCGTATCAATACGGTGGAAACGGCGGGCATCCGTTTACCGAAGGAAATGCATGGCAATACTTTTGGTATGTTCCGCATAACATCCAGGCCTTGATGGAACTGACAGGAGGAACGAAAGCCTTTGAACAAAAGCTGGATACCTTTTTTACCTCTACCTATAAGAGTGAGCAGATGAATCATAACGCTTCGGGATTTGTGGGACAGTATGCACATGGTAATGAGCCCAGCCATCACGTAGCTTATCTCTATAATTTTGCAGGTCAGCCGTGGAAGACGCAAAAGTATGTCAGCCATATTCTGAACACGCTGTATAACAACACTTCTTCGGGATATGCCGGAAATGATGACTGCGGTCAGATGTCTGCCTGGTATGTATTCAGTGCGATGGGATTCTATCCGGTCAATCCTGCCGACGGCCGGTATATCATTGGTTCCCCGCTTTTGGATGAGTGTACTTTGAAACTGGCAGGTAATAAGGAATTCCGTATCCGGACCATCCGTAAGTCTCCCGAAGATATCTACATTCAGTCGGTGACTTTGAACGGGAAGAAACACAAAGATTTCTTCATCACTCATCAGGACATCATGAACGGTGGTACGATGGTGTTCAAGATGGGTAAGAAACCATCCGGATGGGGAAAGTAAACAGTATGAATTCAGATATTGTATCTAATAGAAACATGGATGAGTTATATCATATAGGGCAATAAATATTATAGCCTTGTTTCTATATAATAAGAGACTGTCTACCTTCTGACAGTCTCTTATTATTATTTTCTTATTTAACCTCTTCGGAAGTCTGTAACATCTGGAACAACTTGTCCAGCTTTGGAGCCATGATAATCTCCGTACGGCGGTTCTTGCTTCTGCCTTCCGCAGTTTCATTGTCGTCAACAGGCATATATTCGCCGCGACCGCTGGGCTGTATCTGCAAAGGATTTACACCGTAGTTCTTGATCAGGATACGTACGACGGAGGTAGCACGAATCACGCTCAAATCCCAGTTGTCTTTGAACTGTACGGTGTTGATCGGTTTATTGTCGGTGTGACCTTCGATAAATACGTCGATGTCGGTCTGCTTGTTCAGGACTTCCGCCAATTTGCCGAGAGCTTCCTCTCCGCGTTTATCCAGACGGGCGCTTCCTGACTGGAACAGCAATTTGTCCGACATTGCCACATACACCTTTCCATCCTTTTCACGAACCGTCAGTTCGTCTGTGCTAAAGCCCAGTAACGCGTCTTTCACACTGTTCAGCAGTTGTTTCACTTTCTCGTTCTGAGCGTTGATCATGTCCTGCAACTCGTTGATGGTGCGTTCTCTTTCGCTAAGTTCGTTTTTCTTCTGACTCAACAAGGCATTCAGTTTTTCCTGTTCCGTCATGTTAGTACTAAGCATGCTCTGATACTGACGGATACTGTTTCCCATCTGGGTGGTATCACGCAGGAGCTTCTTGATTTGTGCTGACAGCTGGTCGCCCGTGTTGCGGCAATCAGTCAATAAACTTTGCAAGCTGTCGATACTTGCAATACGTGCGGCTTCTGTCATCATGAACTTCTTTTTCGTTACACATGAAGTACATAATAACAATGTAAGGAAAGTAAATAATGCAATTTTCTTCATTACGCTTTATTTTTTTTGCAAAGAAATAATTTTCTTCTGAAGATTACAAAAATTCTTTTATTAAACTCTGTGTCATATAGTTAAGAAATGACCTGAGAGAATTTTACTGCTGGTACTTCGTTGATATCAAGACAGGCTGTTGTACGGAATATGCCAAAGAATCAGCGTTGCAAAAACTCGCAAAGTTTCTGTACAGCCAGTGCACGATGGCTGATCTTGTTCTTTATTTCGTTTCCCAGTTCGGCAAAAGTCTGTTCGTACCCTTCGGGCTTGAATATCGGGTCATAACCGAAGCCGGAATCTCCGCGCTTCTCTTTGATGATTTCCCCTTTGATCACACCTTCAAAGAGATATTCCTTTCCGTCGAGAATCAGCGAAATGGCAGTGCGGAATTGCGCTTTCCGATTCTCTTTTCCTTCCAGTTCGTGGAGCAGCTTGCGCATATTCGCCTGAGCGTCGTGTCCTTCGCCTTCGGCATAGCGGGCGGAGTACACTCCGGGCGCTCCGTTCAGAGCTTCCACTTCCAGTCCGGTGTCATCGGCAAAGCAGTCCAGCTGATAGTTCCGGTAGATAAAAGAAGATTTCAGCAAGGCATTTCCTTCCAGCGTTTCGGCTGTTTCGGGAATGTCCGTGTGGCAGTCAATGTCATTCAGACTGAGCAGTTCTACCTTATCTCCGAGAATAGCGGCTACTTCTTCGAGCTTATGAGCATTGTTAGTGGCAAATACAAGTTTGCGTTTCATTGTCTTATTCTTGTTTTTTAGCGGAATTATCCGGATTCATTCACCTGTTTATTTCACTTTCAACTGATCGAACCCTTCGCCATACACCCCGATGACGGAACTTTGCGAGATGAAAGCGTTCGGGTCGATACGTTTTACTAGTCGGAAGATATCCAGCGACTGACGTCTTTTGGCCAGTACGACCAATACTTTTACATCGTTTTTGCTGTACCATCCGGTACCGTTGAGCACGGTCACCCCACGGTCTGTATCTTTAATGATGCGATCGGCTATCTCATCATACTTCTTGGAGAAGATGAAGAACTGTACGGACTGACGGGCACTGTTGATAATCCAGTCGAGCACGACACCAATGATGAACAGAGTGACGAAACCGAAGATTACCCGACGCCAGTCGTGAAACACAAAGTAACAGGAACTGATGATGAACACATCACAAATCATGATCATCCTTCCAAGTGATACGTCTTTGTATTTGTTGACAATAGCAGCGATGATGTCCGTTCCTCCGGTACTGCCGTTATAATTGAAAGTAATGCCCAGACCTACACCACACATAGCCGCACCGATGATACAAGCCATAAAGTCCTGTCCGCTGCCGAGCAGCAGAGGCTTTCCGTCGGCCGACATATCGGGCGTTTGTATGTAGTTGTTTACCAACACCTGGAATATCCATAGCAGGAAAGTCAGCATGAAAATTGCATAAGTAGTCTTTATGCTGAATCGCGGACCTAATATCTTGATGGCAAATGTCATCAGAACCGCATTGATGATGAAGTACGACCACTGGATAGGAAATCCCGTTGCGTAATAAATGATAGCTCCGATACCGGTAGTACCCCCTGTCGTTATCTGGTAAGGCAGCAGAAACGCCGCCCATCCCAAAGCATAACTGATCAATCCGAGAGTGATGTAGATATAATCCTTCACTTCTCTCATTATTTCCGCTTTTGCTGGTTTGCGCATTTAATTAATAGGTAATAAGTATTAAGTAATAGGTAATAAGTCGTAGTCGATAGGTACAGGTAATAAGTATTAAGTATTAGGTATTAACCTTGCGGATATGCTCGGAAAGCAGCTACGGTTATTACCTATTACTTATTACCTGTTACTTATTTTAAACTACCACATTTACAATCTTCTTCGGCACCACGATGATCTTCTTCGGTGTTTTGCCTTCGATCCACTTCTGCGAACGTTCGTCGGCTAATACGGCAGCCTGGATGGCATCCGAAGCGGCATCAGCGTCAAACTCCATGTTGAAGCGTGCTTTTCCGTTGAAGGAGATGGTATAGTTGATCGTATCTTCTTTCAGATATTCTTCGTTGTATGCGGGCCATGCGGCGTCACATACGGAAGTTTCGTGTCCCAGTGTATCCCACAGTTCTTCGCAAACGTGCGGAGCGAAAGGAGCGAGGGTGATAACGAGCTGTTCCAGTATCTCTTTCTTGTTGCATTTCAAGTTGGAGAGTTCGTTGACACAGATCATGAATGCGCTGACAGACGTATTGTAAGAGAACTGTTCGATATCTCCCGTTACTTTCTTGATCAGTTTGTGCAGGCTCTTCAATTCTTCCTTCGTTGCAGGCTCGTCTTTCACCAGATATTCGTCGGTACGGCTGTAGAACAATGACCAGAACTTACGGATAAAGCGGTGTACACCGTCAATACCGTTCGTATCCCAAGGCTTGGACTGCTCAACCGGACCGAGGAACATTTCGTACATACGAAGGGTGTCTGCACCGTATTTTTCCACAATCATATCCGGATTGACTACGTTGAACATTGATTTACTCATCTTCTCAACCGCCCATCCGCAGATGTATTTTCCGTCTTCGAGGATAAACTCTGCTTCCGCATATTCGGGACGCCATGCCTTGAATGCTTCCAGGTCGAGGATATCATTGGATACGATGTTTACATCCACATGAAGTGGAGTCACTTCGTATTGGTCTTTCAGGTTCAGTGAAACGAAGGTGTGAGTATCTTTGATGCGATATACAAAGTTGCTGCGGCCTTGAATCATGCCTTGGTTTACTAACTTCTGGAACGGTTCTTCTACTACCGATGCACCTACATCGTGCAGGAACTTATTCCAGAAACGGGAGTAGATCAAGTGTCCGGTAGCGTGTTCCGTTCCTCCTACATAAAGGTCTACGTTTTTCCAGTATTCGTCCACTTTCGGGTCCACCAATGCTTTGTTGTTGTGCGGGTCCATGTAGCGCAGATAGTATGCGGAAGAACCGGCGAATCCCGGCATGGTGTTCAGTTCCAGCGGGAAGATGGTAACGTTGTCGATCTTTTCGTTTTCTACCGTGCACTTGTTTACCGTGTCCCACGCCCATTCCTTGGCGTGTCCCAATGGAGGTTCGCCTGTTTCGGTGGGGAGGAACTTGTCTACTTCCGGAAGTTCCAGCGGCAGACAGTCTTCGTCGATCATGTACGGCATTCCGTCTTTGTAGTATACAGGGAACGGTTCCCCCCAGTAGCGCTGGCGTGAGAAAATGGCGTCGCGAAGACGGTAGTTCACTTTCACACGTCCCAGATTATGTTCTTTCACATATTGCTTGGTCTTTTCGATGGCTTCTTTGATGGTCAGTCCGTTCAGAGACAGGTCACAGTACGGAGTTACATCCGGACGCGGAGAGTTGCAGACGATACCTTCCTTGGCATCGAAGCTTTCTTCGCTTACGTCACAACCTTCTACCAACGGGCGGATTTCGAGTCCGAAATGCTTGGCGAAAGCATAGTCGCGGCTATCGTGGGCGGGTACGGCCATGATGGCTCCTGTTCCGTATCCTGCCAATACGTAATCGCTGATCCAGATGGGCACTGCTTCACCTGTAAACGGATTGATAGCATACGAACCGCTGAAAACACCGGTCACGCTGCGGTCGGCGATGCGTTCGCGTTCCGTACGTTTCTTGGTGCGGTCAAGGTAGGCGTCTACTTCTGCTTTCTGGGCAGGAGTGGTCAGCTGGGCTACCAGATCACTTTCCGGAGCCAGAACCATGAAGGTTACACCGAACATGGTATCTGCACGGGTAGTAAAGATGGTAAATTCGAGATCGCTGTCTTTTACCTTGAACTGTACTTCGGCACCTTCGGAGCGTCCGATCCAGTTCTTTTGAGTTTCTTTCAGTGATTCGGTCCAGTCGATGGTATCCAGTCCGTCGAGCAGACGCTGAGCGTAAGCGGATACACGCAGACACCACTGGCGCATCTTCTTCTGGACTACGGGGAAGCCGCCGCGTTCGCTGACGCCGTCTATGACTTCGTCATTTGCCAATACGGTTCCCAGTGCCTGGCACCAGTTCACCATCGTTTCGCCGAGGTAGGCGATGCGGTAGTTCATCAGGATTTCCTGCTGTTCCTTTTCGCTTTTGGCTTTCCATTCTTCGGCGGTAAAGCTGAGTTCTTCGCTGCAGGCAGCGTTGAGTCCTTCGTTTCCGTAGATTGCAAATGCGTCGATCAGTTCCTGGATAGGGCGTGCCTGCTGTTCGTCGTTGCAGTAGTAGCTGTTGAACATCTTTTGGAAAGCCCATTGGGTCCAGTGATAATATTCGGGTTCGCACGTACGGATTTCACGGCTCCAGTCGAAAGAGAAGCCTATTTTGTCGAGTTGCTCGCGATAGCGGTCGATATTAGCTTTAGTAGTAATTGCGGGATGCTGTCCGGTCTGAATAGCGTATTGTTCCGCTGGCAAACCATATGCGTCATATCCCATCGGATTGAGTACATTGAAGCCACGCAGTCGTTTGTAACGGGCGTAAATATCCGAAGCGATGTATCCCAGCGGATGCCCTACGTGCAGTCCGGCCCCTGACGGGTAAGGGAACATATTCAATACATAGAATTTCTGCTTCGATTCGTCTTCCGTAACCTGGTAGGTTTTCTCTTCCACCCACCTTTGCTGCCACTTCTTTTCAATCTCCCTGAAATTGTACTCCATAGTGATAAAGTTTTTATTTATAGTGATTTATACTGTTATTTCAATTTGAGCCAGCAAATTTACGTGTTTATTTTCAGATAACCACGTAGTGAGTGAAAAAAACCTTTCTTTTATAATAAGGTATTGCCCGAATAACAAGGTAATACCTGATAAATGAAGAAATATCACGGCAAATACCGTCCGGCTATTGACTTTCTTGTTTTTATTTCGTATATTTGGAGGAATATAAAACGGAATAGTAATGATAGGATATATAAAAATTATAACATAAGTTCAATAGGTGGATGTGCAGAATTGCATAGCCAGGATAACGAATGGGCAAGAAACTGCGAAGGTTCTTGCCCATTTTTGTTATAATAATTCTATTGAGGCCGCTGGAAACGCCTAAAAATAGTTTATAATAAACTTGGGGACCGTTTATAATAAACTCTCTCGTTATTTATTAAAAACGATGAAGGAGTTTATTCGATTCTGGGGGTGTAGTGTAAGAAAGGGAGAAAACTTTTTTTGAGTAAAGTTCTCTTCCTTTCTTTATGTGGTAAAAATATGATATATTAATAGGACTGTTTTGATAGTGGTGATTTGTTTACAAACGAGCGCTTCTATCTGTAAGAATCTCTTTTTCGTTAGACTTTTGGATAATATGTTTCTTTCATTTGGTATTATTATATACGTATTAATGTGAGTATATTTGGGGAGGATTGTTTGATCGTTTATAATACAAAGAATATGGATAAAATGTGAGTGTATACTGGCTATAGTTGAAGTCCTGTAGGGATAATCTTTTTAGAGTGTTAGCTGAAAAAGCCTTTAAATAAACGTTAAACTAGCCTGGATACCGACTAAAAAGTATTTTTTCCAACCTATATCCTTTATTTTCTCCTCGAATTAATTGCAAATTAATTACTAAATTAACTAGCGGGACTTACATTTGTGCCAGTTATCATAAAATTCTAATAAATGAAAAAGTTGCTGGTACTATTAACAATGCTTCTTACATCCTTCTTTGCTGAAACGCAAAAAAGGAGAGACTATTGGAATAACAAGCTAAAGCTTATCTCATTCCGACTACCTCTTCCGGTAGGATATATTCCGAAGATTGGTCAATCCTGTTGTAACTAACCGAATAAATAAATTAAATATATATGAAATATCTTATCAGCTTTTTATTCTTAGCTCTTGCATTTTCAATGAAAAGTGAGGCTAAAGTGACATTACCTTCCATACTTGGAGATAATATGGTATTACAGCAGCAAGCAGAAGTCAAACTATGGGGAAAAGCCCGTCCCAATGCTACTGTAACGGTGAAGACTTCGTGGAACGGGCAGACATATAAATCCTCATCGGATGGCAAGGGAGGCTGGTCGTTAACAGTATCCACCCCTGTTGCGGGAGGCCCTTACAAGATCACCTTCAATGATGGCGAATTACTGACGTTGCAGAATGTACTGATCGGTGAAGTCTGGTTCTGTTCGGGACAATCGAATATGGAGATGCCGATGGGCGGTTTCGACCGGCAACCGGTCAGAGGGACGAACGACATTATTGCCAAAGCCAAACCATCCACGCCTATCCGAATGTATACTACAGATTCAAAGGATGGGAGATGGGTACGCCAGTTTAGTAAAACGCCTGTGGAGGACTGCCAGGGCGAATGGCTGGAAAATACGCCGGTAAACGTTTCCCATATCAGCGCCGTGTCTTATTATTTTGCGCGTTATATACAGGAAGTGCTGGAAGTTCCGGTCGGCATCGTCGTTTCTACGTGGGGAGGATCAAGAATAGAGGCATGGATGAGCAGAGAATCCATAAAGCCTTTTAGTAGCATTGATCTTTCCATCCTCGATAACGATGCTGAAGTGAAGAATCCTACCGCCACTCCGTGTGTACTCTACAATGGCAAGATAGCTCCTTTGACTAATTTTGCAGTGAGAGGCTTCTTGTGGTATCAGGGCGAAAGCAACCGTGACAATGCCGATCTTTACCAGAGCCTTATGCCTGCCTTTGTGGCTGACTTGCGTGCGAAATGGGGCAGGGGCGAACTTCCTTTCTACTTTGTGCAGATAGCGCCTTTCGATTACGAAGGAGCCGACGGTACATCGGCTGCCCGCCTGCGTGAGGTCCAGTTGCAGAATATGAAGGATATACCAAATAGCGGCATGGTTACGACGATGGATGTCGGCCACCCTGTTTTCATCCATCCCGTAGACAAGGAGACGGTAGGGAACCGACTGGCGTATTGGGCATTGGCGCAGACCTACGGCATGAAAGGATTCGGATACGCTCCTCCTGTTTATAAATCGATGGAGATACAGGAGAATAAAATCTATATAAACTTCGACAATGCCCAACGCGGCCTAAGTCCGATGTGGACATCTCTTAAAGGATTTGAGATTGCGGGCGAGGATAAAGTATTCTATCCGGCTTTTGCCGAAATAGAAACCACGACTGCCCGACTGGCGGTTTCGAGTGACAAAGTCCCTCATCCCGTTGCCGTGCGGTATGCGTATAAGAATTATGTGGAAGCAAGTATTTTCAGTATTCATGGCATCCCCGCGGCACCCTTCCGGACGGATAACTGGTAAAAGCAGACGATTACCTGAATAGATACAGCTATTTTATCAGACATCCGGATATTCGCTTTCTTGTTATATCCGGATGTATAACCGGTTCTCTTTCGGCGAAATTTTGTTGAAAATATATCTATCAAAGTCAGTGGGTATATCCATGAATCCCTGTATCTTTGCATTCTCATTAAAACCATAATTATGGAACTAAAGCATGGGTACTATCATCTGATTGCCATACTAACAGTAGCTATCTGGGGACTGACATTCATTTCGACTAAAGTATTGATAAACCACAGGCTGACACCTCAGGAAATCTTCTTTTACCGTTTTCTGATTGCATACCTTGGCATTTGGGTAATTTCTCCCAAACGTCTGTTCACCAATAACTGGCAAGATGAACTGTGGCTGGTAGCAGGCGGTATATTCGGTGGCTCCCTTTATTTCTTTACAGAGAATACCGCTTTAGGCATCACCCAGGCGTCGAATGTATCGTTTATCATCTGCACGGCTCCCTTGCTGACTACTATCCTTTCCCTGCTTTTCTATAAAAGTGAAAAGGCATCGAAAGGACTGATATACGGTTCCCTGCTGGCATTGATGGGGGTAGGGCTGATTGTCTTTAACGGCAGTTTTGTGCTCAAAATATCTCCGATAGGCGATCTGTTGACTTTGCTTGCCGCATTATCATGGGCATTCTATAGTCTGATTATTAAAAAGATGGCCGGGCGTTATCCTACCGTATTTATCACCCGCAAGATTTTCTTTTACGGAGTGCTGACGATTCTGCCTGCTTTCCTCCTGCATCCCCTACAGCCCGATACCGCCGTACTTCTTCAACCTGCCGTACTGTTCAACCTTCTGTTTCTGGCCGTATTGGCTTCGCTGATCTGCTATGTGCTCTGGAATTTGGTGTTAAAACAGCTGGGAACGGTACGGGCATCCAATTATATTTATCTCAATCCTCTGGTCACGATGATTGCATCGTTCCTTATTCTGGATGAGAAGATTACGTTAGTCGCTTTAGGCGGCGCAGCTTGTATTGTCTGCGGGGTGTATTGGGCTGAAAAGAAATAAAGTAGATTATGAGAAAAATGATGAATGAGCAGCTTCCTATATCGAAGTCGTCTCCTCTGAAAGCTCGTTTTTATGATTATCCTTATTTTACTTACCCGTGGCATTTCCATACGGAGTATGAGATTATCTATGTCAAGGAGGGCACGGGAATGCGTTTTGTAGGAAATAACGCGGAGAAATATGCCGATGGTGATATTCTTCTGCTAGGCTCCGACCTGCCTCATTATATGAAGAGCGATGAGGTGTATCAGCAAGAAGGCAGTACGCTTCGGACAACGGGGACTATCATTCAGTTTGAAAAGGACTTCATGCACCACGCTTTCAATTATTATCCCCATTTTGTGAAGATAAAGAACCTGCTTGAAGAGGCGCAACGGGGAATTTACTTTCCCGCAGGATGCTCCCTGCGGCTGGTTGATTTACTTGAATCGATTCCGGTGGAGACAGGAGTCGATCAGATCACTTCTTTCCTGCAACTTCTGAAAGAAATGGCAAACGTCGCTTCACGGTCTGTGCTATCGACTTCCGACTTCGAAAATGATATTATCTACGACGGCTCGAGAATAGACAAAATCATAGCTTACCTGAATAAGAACTATACACGGCAGATTGATCTGAATGAAATATCTTCTCTGGCAGCTATGAATCCTGCTGCATTCTGCCGCTTCTTTAAGAGCAAAACGGGGAAATCATTCAAGAATTACATATTGGAGATGCGGATAGGATATGCGTGTAAACTCTTGCTCATGGGCGATATGAATATTTCGCAGATCAGTGTGGAGTGTGGATTTGATACGATTTCTCATTTTAATAAGTCGTTCAAGAAGCATACCGGATTCACTCCGTCTTACTATAAAAAGATGATGCTGGCTGAATAGAAATGAATGAAAGAAAGAGGCAAACGGGACGTATGGACATAAAAAAAGGGTCAACGCCTTGACCCAACCTTTGTTAACCTTAAATCTAATACTATGAAAAACACATTGCAAAGATACGGACTATTGGGAAATTAGCAAATTATCCAAGTAAAATAGTATGTTTTATAACATGTTTTAATAGTTTTCCTTTACTTGTTAAGAAATATACCCTTCTTTTTTAAAAGGATGCAACACTAATTGTGAAAATTGAAACGGGAAATTCCGTTGATTCTCTGCCGGAAAACTGTTATCTTTGCAAGGTTAATCTCATTATTCACTCAACAAAAAAGAAAAGGAGCGAACCGTGAACGAGGAAGAAATCGTGCTTACCCCCATGATGAAACAGTTTCTGGATTTGAAAGCCAAACATCCGGATGCAGTGATGCTGTTTCGTTGCGGTGACTTTTATGAAACATATTCTACCGATGCCATTGTTGCATCCGAAATCTTAGGAATCACACTGACAAAACGCGCCAATGGAAAAGGAAAGACTATTGAGATGGCAGGATTTCCCCATCATGCGCTTGATACATATCTTCCGAAACTGATTCGTGCCGGAAAGCGTGTAGCTATCTGTGACCAGCTGGAAGACCCGAAACTGACGAAGAAACTGGTGAAAAGAGGTATTACCGAGTTGGTTACCCCCGGTGTATCTATCAATGATAATGTTCTGAATTATAAGGAGAATAACTTCCTGGCTGCCGTCCATTTCGGAAAGGCTTCCTGTGGAGTTGCCTTTCTTGATATATCTACCGGTGAGTTCCTCACCGCCGAAGGTCCCTTTGACTATGTAGACAAATTGCTGAATAACTTCGGACCGAAAGAGATTCTTTTCGAACGGGGCAAACGCCTGATGTTTGAAGGTAACTTCGGCAGCAAGTTCTTCACATTCGAACTGGACGATTGGGTATTTACCGAATCCACCGCCCGTGAGAAACTACTGAAACACTTTGAGACAAAGAATCTGAAAGGATTCGGGGTGGAGCACCTGAAGAATGGTATCATTGCTTCCGGTGCTATCCTGCAATACCTGACGATGACACAGCATACGCAGATCGGTCACATTACTTCCCTTGCCCGTATCGAGGAGGATAAGTATGTGCGTCTGGATAAGTTTACAGTCCGTAGCCTGGAGCTGATCGGCAGCATGAATGACGGTGGCAGCAGTTTGCTGAACGTGATCGACCGGACCATCAGTCCGATGGGAGCCCGCCTGCTGAAACGCTGGATGGTTTTCCCGTTGAAAGATGAGAAGCCGATCAACGACCGACTGAATGTGGTGGAATACTTCTTCCGCCAGCCGGATTTTAAAGAGCTGATCGAGGAGCAGTTGCATCTGATAGGAGACTTGGAACGTATCATTTCTAAAGTAGCCGTAGGACGTGTGTCGCCACGTGAGGTGGTACAGTTGAAGGTTGCCTTGCAGGCCATTGAACCGATCAAGCAGGCTTGTCTTGAAGCGGATAACGCAAGTTTGAACCGGATAGGTGAACAGCTGAATCTTTGTATTTCTATTCGCGACCGGATTGCCAAAGAAATCAATAATGACCCTCCTTTATTGATCAACAAAGGGGGCGTGATTAAAGATGGTGTGAATGAGGAACTGGACGAATTACGCCGTATTTCATACTCCGGCAAAGACTATCTGTTGCAGATACAGCAGCGTGAAAGTGAGCAGACAGGCATTCCGAGTCTGAAGGTAGCTTACAATAATGTATTCGGTTATTATATTGAAGTCCGCAATATACATAAGGATAAAGTTCCGCAGGAATGGATTCGCAAGCAGACACTGGTCAATGCGGAACGTTATATTACGCAGGAACTGAAGGTTTACGAAGAAAAGATTCTGGGAGCCGAAGATAAGATTCTCGTGTTGGAGACTCAGTTATATACCGATTTGGTGCAGGCATTGACGGAGTTTATTCCGCAGATACAGATTAATGCGAATCAGATTGCCCGTCTGGACTGTCTATTGTCTTTCGCTAATGTGGCGCGTGAGAATAATTATATCCGTCCGGTTATTGAGGACAATGATGTACTGGATATCCGTCAGGGACGTCACCCTGTGATTGAAAAGCAGCTTCCGATTGGTGAGAAGTATATTGCCAATGACGTGATGCTGGACAGCGCGTCACAGCAGATCATCATCATCACCGGTCCCAATATGGCCGGTAAGTCCGCGCTCTTGCGTCAGACGGCACTGATTACGCTGTTGGCGCAGATCGGTTCGTTTGTTCCTGCGGAGAGTGCCCACATCGGTCTGGTGGATAAGATTTTCACCCGTGTAGGTGCCAGCGATAATATCTCGGTGGGCGAATCTACTTTTATGGTGGAAATGAATGAGGCTGCGGATATTCTGAATAATGTCTCTTCCAGAAGTCTGGTGTTATTTGATGAGTTGGGACGTGGTACGTCTACCTATGACGGTATTTCCATAGCCTGGGCAATCGTCGAGTATATCCACGAACATCCGAAAGCGAAAGCCCGCACACTGTTTGCTACGCACTACCATGAACTGAATGAGATGGAGAAATCCTTCAAACGCATCAAGAACTATAACGTGTCTGTGAAGGAAGTGGACAATAAAGTGATTTTTCTCCGTAAGCTGGAGCGCGGGGGAAGCGAACACTCCTTCGGTATCCATGTAGCAAAGATGGCAGGTATGCCGAAGAGTATTGTGAAGCGTGCAAATACTATATTGAAGCAACTGGAATCAGACAACCGCCAGCAAGGTATTTCCGGCAAACCATTGACGGAAGTCAGTGAAAACAGAAGCGGTATGCAGCTCAGCTTCTTCCAGTTGGACGACCCGATCCTTTGCCAGATTCGGGATGAGATACTGAATCTGGATGTGAATAACCTTACTCCGATTGAGGCGTTGAATAAGCTGAACGATATAAAGAAGATAGTCAGAGGCAAATAAAAACTGATATAACTTATGCGGGGGCTGACTAAAAAGTCGTTAGTAACTCCAACGAAGATACTATAGACTTCTTATGTTGTAAGTTATAGGGTTACTTGCCGTGCCAATGGTATGGCCTTATGCTTATACCTTCTTTGTATAAAAAGAGAGACCGGTTGGTTTCCATGTGCCTTTGTCTCCGTAAGCATCCTTTTCTTCCGTGGTATAGGCAAAGTTTTTTCCATCCGATATTTCGTAGATACAGTTTAAGTCATCGCTTTCCTTTTCATAGACATACCCTATGATTGTTCCGTCTCCGTTCGGTGCCGGTTCTAATGTCAAACGGTGATTCTTTCCGTCGGAAGACAGGTAAAGCGGTACTGTACCCGGTTCGTGTCTGATAAATACGCTTCCTATCACGCCTTGACAGATATCCGCCTTTGCAGTTAACTCCTTATAAGAGGTATAGTAGCGGTGATAGTACCCGTCACTCGCCTGAAAGATGGGAGCCGTTTGTTGTAAGGACAGTTGGTGCCTTTTGATATGGGCTATTACCGCTTCTTTTATTTGCTGTTTCTTTATGGGGTCGGCTATTACGTCGTAGATGGGGATAAGGTCTTCACCGGTCAGAGTAGTTAAGGCGCGATTCTTTTCATTGGCAGATTGTATCCAGGGGCTGATATCCATCGGATCGCCTGTCAGCTGATTAAAGACTTTGGAATCAGCTCCTTGCAATGACACTACAATTGTTCCCCCATAGTTCTTTTTTACTGTTTCTTCGGGATAAGTGATGGAAATATTGGGATGCTTAATAATGCTGCTCTGATGTGCGCCCATCCCTGTGTTTGCGGTTCTCAATAAGTTCTCTTCATCATCCGCTACGATGCTGCGATAGAGGGTTTTGCTTATATAACCTAAATGAGTGTTCACCAATATATGAGTACCAAATAGTTCTATGATTGTTTCAGGTGACGCATCTTCCAGCTCTTGCCGGAAATCATCGGCCAGCCAGTTGGACCAATCCGCATTCAGAGTGAGTAATCTTTGAATCACTCCGTTAGCTCCTGAACTACCAAATGCAAATGTGTATTGGGATGAATAATCATAAGGTTTCTGAAAATAAGTATGACCGGTAATAGTAGCGGTAAACAGCAAATCATCTTTGTTTTCTGCCGGCACCACAAATTTCTTATATTCTGTGATTGACCGAAGAAACTCTTTCATATCACGACCAATGAAGCTGTCTCCTACCCCGCTCGAACCTACCAGATTGCTAATCTTTTCATTATCTATCTTGCTCAGATCGAGCACTGGTTCTTTTACCGAATTATTGTCTATGTAGCTGCCCATAATATCATATCCGGCACCCAGAAAAGGCTGTGTAAGTGACATGGAGGCTTCAGGCCAGCTATTACCTTGTGGTACGGCAGGGCTTATGTAACTGTCATTCGTTTCCTTCGGAGGAGTGTAAGGTAATTCTTCTTTGTCACTGCAACTTGCGAATACGGATGTGACGAAAGGTACCCATAGTAGTTTGAATAGTGTTTTTGTGCTCATATTTTTATCATTTAGTCGCGCTAAAGGTAGATAAAAGGAATGAGAAAATACGATTTGAACAGCACTATTATTTCAGAAACTCTTCTACCTTCTTATAAAACAAGGAAAGATGATGCCCGTCAATAAATCCGTGATGAATCGTCATCGCGATAGGCATCACCAGTTTGCCTTCCCTTATGATGGCTTTTCCGGCATTCAGCAACGGGTAGTTATTGCCGCTTCTCTTCTCCTGTGTGCCGGTGATGGAAGTAAAATACAGGTCGGGAGTCGCACTTAACAGAATCAGTCCGTAATCTCCGTCGGCTATTTCTCCGTTTTCTGCTGCATACGGATTACCGTCTTCGGGGATGGCGTCGATAATTAGCCTTGCTTCCTGATAGAAAGTGTCGAAATCGTTGTGGTAAGGGAAACGGGTGGTAAAGAACTTGCCGTTCTCTTTTATCTTGATGGGAGACAGCATATCTATGGTGTCATAGAGCACTACACGTCCGTCCGGATCGATGCGGTAACGAAACTCCGGTATTTCGTTGGCTGCATGCAGCACAGCATAAAGATAATGGAGAAAGAAAGACTGTCCGGCCGCTTTGGCACGTTGCCTGGCTCCTCCGCACTCTACTTCGGAGGTAATGGATAATTGGGGATTCTGGAAGTGGCGGAAGAAGTTGAAATTCTCCTTCCGCTCCCAGTTTTCTATATCTATGATTTGTTTCATTTCTTTGCTACCTTCTTCCGGTCATAGAAGAACATGAAGTAGAAACCGATGATGATGAAAGGAACGCTCAGCCATTGTCCCATGTTGAACATCATGTTGTCTTCGAATGCTTCCTGGTTCTGCTTCACGAATTCGATAAAGAAACGGAAGGTAAAGATATAAGCCAGACAGAGTCCGAAGAAGAATCCGCGATGCAGTTTCTTGCTGTAATTCTTATAAAGATAGATCATGATGAAGAACAGGATCAGATAAGCTATCGCTTCATAGAGCTGTCCCGGATGGCGGGGGAGCATGTCTACCCGTTCGAATACGAATGCCCAGGGTACATCGGTCGGGTTACCGATAATTTCGGAGTTCATCAGATTCGCCAGACGGATGAAACAGGCAGTGATCGGAGTAGCGACAGCAATCATGTCCACCACATCCATATAATGAAGCTTCGTCTTGCGGCAATACAACCATAGGGCAATCATCAATCCGAGTGTACCTCCGTGACTGGCAAGTCCTTCATAACCGGTGAATTTCCATCCGCCGCCTGCCAGGAACTTGATCGGCAGAAGCATTTCCACAAATCCCTTTCCGCTGGTCAGGTACTGTCCCGGATCGTAGAACAGGCAGTGCCCCAGACGTGCTCCAATCAGAATACCGAAGAAACAATAAAAGAAGAGGGGGTCGAATTTCTTCTCGTCTATTTTTTTGTCGCGAAACTGGTAATGGACAATGATGTAAGCAAAGAAGATTCCTACTGCCCATAATAATCCGTAGTAACGGATAGAAATGCCGAACAGGTTGAATAGTTCGGGATTCGGATTCCAGTTGATTGATAATAAAAGGGTATTCATGTTGGATAACGGTTTACGGTTTGTAATTAGTGTTTTGTGAATTTTTCGGCAACCATCCGGTAAGTTGGTATGTCGATACCTTGCTCCTCGGCTGCTGCAATCATGTCAAACAGCAAACCTTGTATTTCCGATTCATGTCCCCGTGCCAAGTCCTTTTGCATGGATGCGGTACTGTCGGGATCGAGTTTATCAATGACTTTCAAATTGTAGCTGACGGGGTCTTCGGAAAATTCCACTCCCAACTTACGTCCCAGTGCGGCACTCTCAGTAGAAAGGCCGATGAACGTATCACGTACTTTCCCTGGCTTCTGAACTTCACCCATCGGTACATCATAGTAAGCACCAGTGACCGCCATTGCCGAGATGAACGACCATTTGACGAATGTATCCCGATTGATGTCCGGAGAAATCTCAGCTTTGATTCCACTTTCCTGAAGGTCTTTCTGAATAGCTTCCAGGATGGCGGGAGTCACTTGTGTCCCTTTGTGGGCGCCATACACCAGACGGAAGATTTTCCCCATCTGGGTGATCTCTCCCGTGCCGGAAACAAAGCCGACAATGTAGATGCAACCATCGAGCACCGTTACACCCGGAACGAGACGCTGAATGCGTGGTCCTGTCCCGTAAACATTCAGGATAGGGATGACGACTGTCTTCTCATGCGATGCCCTTTTGATGAGTTCGGTAATCGAATCGACGGAATATCCTTTCACGCAGACGAAGATCACATCCGCTTTTCCTTTGAACTCTTCGGCCGTCGTAGCCTTAATCTGAAGCGTATGTTCACCCTTCAGATCCGATTTCAATTTCAGACCATTGGTTTGTATTGACTGCAAATGAGCTCCACGGGCAATACAAGTTACATCTTTTCCTGCAAGCGACAGAAAGCCTGCTATACTGCCGCCTACTCCACCGGTTCCTGCTATGAGATATTTCATGTCATTGATGCTTATGTGATAATTAATAAGTCGTTAGTGATTACCGATAATCACACATTGAAGCGGAAGTGCATGATGTCGCCGTCCTGCACCACATATTCTTTTCCTTCCACACTGAGTTTTCCGGCTTCCTTGACAGCCGCTTCGGAGCCGTACTGGATATAATCATCGTATTTGATTACTTCCGCACGGATAAATCCTTTCTCAAAATCGGTATGGATGACGCCTGCGCATTGCGGAGCTTTCCATCCTTTCTCGTAAGTCCATGCACGTACTTCTTGTACGCCGGCTGTGAAGTAGGTTTCGAGGTTCAGCAGTTTGTAAGCTGACTTGATAAGACGTGCGACGCCCGATTCTTCCAGCCCTACTTCGGCAAGGAACATCTGACGGTCTTCGTATGTTTCCAGTTCGGCGATGTCTGCTTCGGTCTTTGCAGCGACAATGAGTATTTGTGCATTTTCATCTTTCACGGCGTCGCGCACCATGTCTACGTATTTGTTGCCGTTTACCGCACTTGCTTCGTCTACGTTGCAGACGTACATCACGGGTTTGCTGGTCAACAGGAAGAGTTCGTGAGCAATCTTTTGTTCGTCTTTCGTTTCGAAAGTGACGGTGCGGGCGGATTTGCCTTGTTCCAGTGCATCCTTGTATTGAACGAGTACGTCATAAGCCTGTTTTGCAGCCTTGTCGCCACCGGTCTGAGCCTGTTTCTGTACTTTCTGGATGCGGCTTTCGATGGTTTCCAGGTCTTTCAGCTGAAGTTCGTAGTCGATGATCTCTTTGTCTCGGACGGGGTTTACGCTTCCGTCTACATGAGTCACGTTGTCATCGTCGAAGCAGCGGAGTACATGGATGATTGCGTCTGTTTCGCGGATATTGGCGAGGAATTTGTTTCCCAGCCCTTCGCCTTTGCTTGCACCTTTCACCAGTCCGGCGATGTCTACGATTTCTACAGTCGTGGGGACAATCCGTTGGGGATGTACCAGTTCTGCCAGTGCGTTCAGACGTTCGTCGGGAACGGTGATTACGCCTACATTCGGTTCGATTGTACAGAAGGGGAAGTTTGCCGCTTGCGCTTTTGCGTTTGACAAACAGTTGAAAAGTGTCGATTTACCTACGTTCGGAAGTCCGACAATACCACATTGCAATGCCATATTAATCTATTATTTCTTTTATTATCAATGAATCATATCATGTGAGCAGCGATTTGGCGCTAATCTCCCGATAAAAACAGTTTTGATTGCCAGCCTGCTCATTTTAGTTTGCAAAGATAATCATTTTTTGAGCTAATGAGGGAAACTTGGTGCACTTTCTGTCTTTTTCTGATAATTGTACAGGCTGGAAAAAGGTTTTGAGCAAATTGACAAAATGAATTTTTAGTCTCTTCAGAATGCCGTTTTCCTGCCCGACGGCGGGAATGGGAGAAAATATGCGAATGAAAATCTGTATTTTGTTCATAAATAGGGTGGTATCTGAATCTTTACAATGCTAATAATTAGAAAGTAATGTCCATCTTGTCAAATATGAAGGCTTGATGCGTTGGATAAGGCTGACTGATACGTTGGATATATATGACCAACACGTTGGATAAGGTTAGCTGACATGTCAGACATTAATGTTCTGCAGGTTGGGTATTAATGTTCTGCATGTTAAGTAGCGACCCTTTTGCATAATCTTCCAATATAATCGAAAGGATATGCAGATAGTCTGCATATTGATACATTGTTTTATTGCTTTGAGAGCTGGCTGGCATTCTTCTGAAAATGTATCTGTCAGCAGAAACGTCAATATGCTTTCATACTGAAAGGCAGTTCCCTGTTTGCTTTGTTTATTGCGTTATTCGTTCTTATAGGAGTTACTTTAGTATTTGGCTTGATACTTCTTATAAAAGATCAGGAATAGGATGAAGCCGATCAGTGCGAACGGAACACCCGTCAGGGCGGGATAACGGTAGCCGCTGCTGACTGCCAGCCCTCCTGCATAAGCTCCGATGGCATTTCCCAGATTGAACGCTACCTGTACACAGGCAGCTCCGAGCATTTCGCCTCCTTTGGCTACACGGATTATCAATATCTGTTCCGGACTGGATACGGCAAACAGTCCTGCGGTGCAGAGGCACATCAATAGCGCAGCCGCCCATTTGTAGGGAGAGAGGAAGAAGATAAGCAATAGCATCAGGCAGATCAGTGCTTGTGCGGCAGTTCCTACCTTTCCGGGAGTGTAACGGTCGGAGAGCCGCCCGCTGATCAGATTTCCCATGACCATACCGAATCCGGCAAGAATCATCAGCGGGGTGATACTTTCGGCAGAGAAACCGGAGACATGAGTGAGCATTGGATTGATATAGCTATACCAGCAGAATACACCGCCATTACCTAATGCCGTAGCACCCAGAATGAGCCAGGGAGCCGGAGTTTTGAGAAAGCGGAACTGTCCTTTGAAACCGGTATCTTTCAGCCCTTCTACCTGAGGAACCCAACGCCAGATGTAATACAGAATGACGATTCCCCAAAGTCCTACCAGCAGGAAGGTAGCCCGCCACGAAAGCATGGTGCTTAAAGAAGTTCCCAGCGGTACGCCGAACAGGTTGGCGATGGTCATTCCGGCTATCATGATGGAGACAGCCTCTGAACTTTTGCCTTTATCGGCAAGCCTTTCCGCAACGATAGAACCGACCCCGAAATAGGCTCCGTGAGGGAGTCCGGAGATGAAGCGGGAGATAAGCAGCATCCAGTAGTTAGGTGATAATGCCGCACAGATATTGCCTACCATAATCAGCGTGACTAATACCAGCAATATATGTTTTAATGGATATTTACGTGCTAATGTCAATACAGGGGCGCCGACACAAACGCCTAGTGCGTAGGCGGAAATGAAATGTCCGGCAGCAGGGATGCTAATCTTTAAATCTCTGGCTACATCGGGCAGTATACCCATCATCACGAACTCGGCGATACCCAATCCGAGGGTACCGAATGCCAATGCAATAAGACTTTTCTTCATACGAAACCTAACCTGATACCTGTTACTTTTTACCTTCTTTATTTAGTGTATTTTTTACGGGGTGCAAAGGTAAAACAAAATCTCTCAGAATGAGTTCGTCATGAACGATTTTGATTTAAATCAATTTGTACAATGTCTGTGTATGTTTAAAGTAATAGGTTTGATGTGGTTGCTTTATAGTTAGTTGCCTTTCTTTCCAATCCTTGCAAATATTTGAAGAATTTGCAAGAATTGGAAAGAGCTAAGTGATTGATTTAACAATTTCGTCGAACATTTCTCCTTTTACATACCCTTTCTTTACTTTATTAAGTGATATTTCATCTATCAGTTTTCTTTCTACAAGACCGTCAATATCATTTTTGGCGGTAGTATGAGTAACGGAAAATCTGTTTTGTAGTTCTTTTACGGTGAATAATATTTTAGGATTATCATTAATAAGCCTAAGAATATCTGCTTGACGTTCGTTGATATTATCTAACTTATAGAATACGGAAGCTTGATGTTTCTGCTCTAATTTACGTTTGATATAAGTTTGTAGTTCTTTGAAGGCAAGCTCCAGTACTCGCAGGTTGTAAGCTATGAAATATCCCATGTCTTTTTCATCAGCTTCCGTATATAAATAAGCATTCTCATAGGATTTTTTTGATTTGGCAATTACCCTTGAGATGGATAAATATTCAGTTAACCAATAACCGCTTTTGAGCATATACCAATAGAATAAAGCTCTTGCAGTACGTCCGTTCCCATCTACAAATGGGTGCATATAGGCAATCATAAAATGAATGATAATACCTTTGATAATCGGATGAATAAATACTTTGGTATTATTTTCATTGAAGAATATGCATAAGTCTTCAATAAATGGAAGAATATCTTTATATGAAGGTGGTGTATGTACCACCTCATGTGTGATAGCATCTTCCACTACTACTTCATCATTCGTCCTGTATGCCCCTGCATCGGCAGGGTTTTCTAACGTTTTTTCGGTCATTAAGACATGAATATGCCGTAATAGCTCAGATGATAGTGGGGTCTGTATATTTTGGGTTATAAAACGTATGGTTTGATAATTATTAAATATCATCTGTTGCGATTTGTCCTGTGGGGAAAGGCTTTTTCTTAGCATTTCCTTGGCTACTTTTCTGGTTGTCGCCGCTCCTTCCATTTGACTGGAGGATATTGCTTCTTCCATTAATGAGCTAATCAGATATTGTTCTTTGTTTTCTACTGGAATGATTGAATTGCTTCCCCAAGAACCGCCGAAGTTCATATCAAACTCGTGGCACATCCGTTGCATAGCATTGGTTATACTGATAGATATGCCGTACTTCTTCCATACTATGATTCGTTTCGCTCTCCGCGATGCTTTTATGTAACACCATAATTCTTTGCTGGATATACCTTCTGGAGTCTTTTGATACTTTACATCAGACCAATAACTATACTTATCATTGTTTTTTTCTATGATTGCCTTGAGTTTTTCAAGCGGATCAGTGAGAAGAACTTTCAAATATTCTTCCTGACTAATTTGAGGAGGGAGTTCAATCATAATATCATCCGTTTATATTATATTTTAGTCTACAAATATAATTCTTTTCTTTCCAATTCTTGCAAATTCTTCAAACATTTGCAAGAATTGGAAAGAAAAGAATGTGATATTGAGAAATACTGCCCGAAAAGTATATCATTAGTAAATTTATTGCTGCTTTTTTATCCATTCAGTCATGTCTTTCAGGACTTCCGGATTTATTGTCTCTTCCAATTGTCCGTATTCGGCTAAAGTTCCTTTCTCACAAGTCTGAAACAGGTGGTTCAGTTTTGGATAGACTTTGATTGTCACATTCTTGTTTCCGTTCTCGCTGATGTGCTGCTTGATAGCAGTCAGATTCATATCGGCATCTACCTGAATGTCTTTTTCTCCGTTTAATGCGAGGACCGGGCACTTTATTTTTTTCAGACTTGCAGTCGGATCGTATCTCATAAAGTGGAGATACCACGGTGAAGTCATGAAGTTTATTTGGGCAGATAGTTGTTGTACGGTATTCAGGTCTTTCAACTGTTCGGCAGACATGGTTCTGGTAACATCAGCGTAAACTTCTTTTCTGATTTCATCCGACGACTTGTCCGTTTGCTGTAATAAAGAGTATCTGTGGCGAACGGATGGTTTCATTGTCTGCCACACCGGATCGGGCATCCCTTGGGACTTGGAAATCAATTCAACTTGTTTAAGCATCAAGCTGTCACCTCGCACGGCAGCTCCTGCCAATGATATGATAAATGAGATGTTGGGGTCTTTGGCGGCAATATCAAATGCGATTGTTCCACCGCAGCTATGTCCGATAATGCCGATTTTCCGGGTATTAATTTCTTTTCTGCTGCGTAGATAGTTCAGCGCTGCTTCCGTATCTTTTGCGAAATCTTCGTTGGTAGCACTTGCATAATCTCCTTGCGAAGCGGCTGTGCCACGATCATCGCATCTTAGTACGGCAATTCCGTTACGTGTCAGATAATCGGAGATAACAAGAAATGGTTTATGACCCATGATTTCTTCATCTCTGTTTTGAGCACCACTTCCCGTAACCAATACTACAGCCGGAAATTTACTCCCTTTCTCCGGAAGGGTTAATGTGCCTGCCAGAGTGATTCCGTCCTGCGTATTCTTTACGTTGACTTCTTCGACCTTATAAGGAAAAGGCGGCTGAGGCTCCTGCGGGCGTTTAGGCCCGCTAAACTCTCCTTTCGTCAGATTCAATGGGAGGGGCATTCCTTGTGTGAATGTGCCGGTAATGGTTTGGTCGGCATTCAGCTTTCCTTTATAAGAGGCATGGATAATCGGTATCTGAACAGTCAGTGTAGAGTCTTGAAAAGAAGTTGTTTCCGTTTTTATATCTTTGGTTCCCTGATCGGGGCTGTCAAGAGTTGTCATATAAGTCCCCTGTTCCGTATGTTTGATATGGAATACAATGGTTAACGAACCGGCAGGAAGGGAGAGTTTACCATGCCATGTGCCCGAAATGTCTTGTGCGGAAAGATGTGAAGGAACTGTCAGTTCGATTAAAAAGCCGATGAAAGCGATGAGCATGAAACAACGTTTTGAAGTTTTCATAGGAATGAAATTTGGGTTTATAAATGGCATTTGCAGATCAGAGATGTAGCATTAAATGCCTTTCTTTGATGACAAAGATATGCTTTTATATTAGATAACTTCTTTTTTTGTGGATATATTCAGTGGCATGAACCGCCATTTTCATAAAGGAGCCATTTTCCGGATATTCGCAATAATATTCCGTAGAAATAATGTCGGTTTCTGAAAGACTTTTATCTTTGCAGATATAATACATATGGCGCTATGAGAAAGATTATTTTGATTTTCGTGACAATTGTTCTTCCCTGTTTGCTTTGCGCAAGAAATGATGATAAGAGTACAGATATGCTGCTTCGTGAGATTGACGGAATTATCAGGAACCGTCAGACTTACGGTGCAGAAAAAGAAGCACGTATCTCCGATTTGAAGAAGTTGCTGTCCGAGGCTACCTCCGATGAGCAGCGTTATGGATTTTGCGGCAGGCTTTTCGACGAATATCGGGCTTATAATCTGGACTCTTCGTATGTATATGCACAGCGGAAGCAGGAACTGGCTTCTCATTTGAACAAACAGGATTATCTGGATGATGCCGCCATGAATATGGCAGAGGTGATGGGAACCACCGGAATGTACAAGGAAGCTTTGGAGCAGTTGGGACAGATAGACAAGAAAACCCTGTCTGATTATCTCTATCCCTATTATTACCACTTGTATCGTACTATTTACGGGTTGATGGGAGATTATGCCGTCACCGAGAAGGAGAAAAAAGAGTATTACCGGATGACGGACCTGTATCGGGATTCCCTTTTACAGACTAATGCCTCCGACTCATTGGGCCATGTGCTGGTGATGGCCGACAAATGCACCGTACACGCCCAATATGACCAGGCAATAACCATGCTGACCGACTTCTACCGGAAACCCTCTCTGGACGATCATTCCAAGGCGATGATTACTTATACCTTGTCAGAAGCCTATCGCCTCAAAGGAGACAAGAAAGGGCAGAAACACTTTCTGGCTCTCTCGGCCATCGCTGATTTAAAATCGGCAGTCAAAGAATATGTTTCCTTACGGAAACTCGCCTCTCTTGTATATGAAGACGGAGACATTGATCGTGCATACAACTATCTGAAATGCTCGCTCGAAGATGCTACGCTCTGCAATGCCCGCCTTCGTACCCTGGAAATCTCACAAGTCTTCCCCATCATCGATCAGGCTTACCAACTGAAAACCAAGCGGCAGCAACAGGAAATGAAGATATCTTTGATCTGTATCAGTCTGCTTTCCGTCTTTCTGCTGGTGGCTATATTCTTCGTTTACAAGCAGATGAAGAAAGTGGCTGCTGCCCGTCGGGAAGTGATTGACACGAATACGCTTCTGCAAGAGCTGAACGGTGAACTTCATGACTCCAATTCGCAACTGAAAGAGATGAACCATACCCTTTCGGAGGCTAACTATATTAAAGAGGAATACATCGGTCGCTATATGGACCAGTGTTCCACCTACTTGGATAAGATGGACTTATACCGTCGTTCCCTGAATAAGATTGCGGCTACCGGCAGGGTAGAGGAGTTGTATAAAGCTATTAAATCTTCCCAATTCCTCGAAGAAGAGCTGAAAGAGTTCTACGCAAACTTCGATATGACCTTCCTGCAACTCTTCCCCAACTTTGTGGAAGAATTTAATGCGTTGCTTGTCGAACCGATGCAGCCCAAGCAGGGTGAACTGCTGAATACCGAACTTCGTATCTTTGCCCTGATCCGTCTGGGGATTACGGATAGTACCAAGATCGCCCAGTTCCTCCGCTACTCTGTGACCACTATTTATAATTACCGGACACGTGTCCGCAACAAGGCACTCGGCGAACGGGATGAGTTTGAGGCTAAAGTAATGAAAATAGGGAAGGTGGAAGAGTAAGAAATCCACTACTTTTTTAGCACGGTTGCTATTCTGTAATATTCTTATTATTAGTGTTTTATACTGTATTGTGCTGTATAAACCACTATATTTTTGCTATCTGGCAAAAGAAGCGCATTTAATTGTGGATACTTTTGTTTCAGTGAAAACAAAAAGTAATCCTAATATTAACTTTAAATTGATGTACATGGAACAGAGTATAAAGTCGAAAGGCTTTGAACATCGCCTCCTATTAATAATGTGGGGCTTGTTACTATCTCTTAGTGCATTCGCACAGCAGATTACAGTAAAAGGACATGTAGTGGACGCCACGGGCGAACCGGTGATCGGTGCCAGTGTGATAGAAGGCAAGTCCACGAACGGCACGATTACCGATATCGACGGTAACTTCTCATTAAATGTTTCTGCTAACAGCACATTGACCATTTCTTTTGTCGGTTATAAGACGCAGACTGTTTCGGTGAACGGAAAAACCGCACTGAAAGTAACCTTGCAGGAAGATACCGAAGTATTGGACGAAGTTGTTGTAGTAGGTTACGGAACGATGAAAAAGAGTGACCTGACCGGCGCCGTATCTTCTGTAGGAGTCAAAGATATCAAAGACTCTCCGGTAGCCAATATCGGTCAGGCAATGCAGGGAAAAGTATCCGGCGTGCAAATTATCGATGCCGGCAAACCGGGGGACAATGTAACCATTAAAATCCGTGGTCTGGGCACGATCAACAACAGCAACCCGCTGGTGGTGATCGACGGAATCCCTACCGACTTAGGCCTGTCTTCTCTGAACATGGCAGATGTGGAACGGGTAGATGTATTGAAAGATGCTTCGGCAACTGCCATCTACGGTTCGCGCGGTGCCAACGGTGTAGTGATGATTACCAGTAAACGCGGTGCCGAAGGCGCCGGAAAGGTAACGGTCAATGCGAACTGGGCGATACAGAATGCAACTAAAGTGCCTGATATGCTGAATGCCGCCCAATATGCAGCATTGAGCAATGACATGCTCTCAAACAATGACGATAACACCAACCCTTACTGGGCAGACCCTTCTTCATTGGGAAAAGGAACCAACTGGCTCGACGAGATGCTGCGCACGGGAGTGAAGCAGAGTTATTCGGTCAGCTATTCCGGCGGCACGGAAAAGGCGCATTATTACGTGTCCGGCGGTTTTCTCGATCAGTCCGGCATTGTGAAGAGTGTCAATTATCGCCGTTTCAATTTTCAGGCGAACAGTGACGCCCAAGTCAACAAATGGCTGAAATTCACCACCAACCTGACATTTAGCACAGATGTCAAAGAAGGAGGAACATACAGTATCGGTGATGCGATGAAAGCCCTTCCCACCCAACCGGTGAAGAATGACGACGGCAGTTGGAGCGGTCCTGGACAGGAGGCGCAATGGTACGGAAGTATCCGCAATCCGATCGGTACGCTTCACATGATGACTAACGAGACGAAAGGATATAACTTTCTCGCGAACATCACCGGAGAGATCACCTTCACTAAATGGCTGAAACTGAAAAGTACCTTCGGCTATGACGCCAAGTTCTGGTTTGCCGACAACTTCACGCCGGCATACGACTGGAAACCGAATCCGGTAGAAGAATCTTCCCGCTATAAAAGCGACAACAAATCATTCACCTACCTGTGGGACAACTACTTCGTATTCGATCATACTTTTGCAAAGAAGCATCGTGTAGGTGTGATGGCAGGTTCTTCCGCACAGTGGAACAACTACGACTATCTGAACGCACAGAAAAATATCTTCATGTTCGACAATATCCATGAGATGGACAACGGAGAAAAGATGTACAGCCTTGGCGGCAGCCAGAGCGACTGGGCACTGCTCTCACTGATGGCACGTCTCAACTACTCATACGAAGACAAATACCTGCTGACGGCTACCGTACGTCGTGACGGCTCTTCCCGCTTTGGTAAGAACAACCGATGGGGAACATTCCCTTCCGTATCTCTGGCTTGGCGTGTTTCTCAGGAAGACTGGTTCCCGAAAGATAACTTCCTGATGAACGATCTCAAACTGCGTGTCGGATACGGTGTGACCGGTAATCAGGAAATCGGTAACTACGGCTTTGTCGCTTCTTACAACACGGGTGTCTATCCTTTCGGAAACAATAACTCCACCGCTTTGGTATCTACCACTCTCTCCAATCCGAACATCCATTGGGAAGAAGTGCGCCAGGCCAACTTCGGAGTGGACATGAGCCTGTTCGATTCGCGTGTCAGCCTCTCACTGGATGCTTATATCAAGAATACGAACGATATGCTGGTGAAGGCTTCCATCCCCATCACTTCGGGTTTTGAAGATACTACCGAGACTTTCACCAATGCCGGCAAGATGCGCAACAAAGGAGTGGAAATGACATTGCGTACCATCAACCTGAAAGGCATCTTCTCCTGGGAATCCGCTTTAACGGCTACCTACAATAAAAATGAGATTCTGGACCTGAACAGCGAAACTCCGATGTTTATCAACCAGATAGGCAATTCATACGTGACCATGCTGAAAGCCGGTTACCCGATCAACGTTTTCTATGGATACGTTACCGACGGTCTTTTCCAGAACTGGGGAGAAGTCAACCGCCACGCCACCCAGCCGGGCGCAGCTCCGGGGGACATCCGCTTCAGAGACTTGAACAACGACGGAGTGATTAACGACGAAGACCGTACGATTCTTGGCAATCCGAATCCGAACTGGTTCTTCTCACTCTCCAACAACCTATCTTACAAAGGATGGGAACTCTCCGTTTTCCTGCAAGGAGTGGCAGGCAACAAGATTTATAATGCCAACAATGTGGACAACGAAGGAATGGCTGCCGCCTACAACCAGACTACAGCCGTACTGAACCGCTGGACAGGAGAAGGCACAAGCTACTCCATGCCGCGTGCCATCTGGGGCGACCCGAACCAGAACTGCCGCGTATCCGACCGATTTGTGGAAAACGGCTCGTATCTCCGTCTGAAAAATATCACCCTTTCGTATACACTGCCTAAAAAGTGGTTGCAAAAGATTCAACTGGAAAACGCCCGTATCTCCTTCTCTTGCGAGAATGTGGCGACTATCACCGGATATTCGGGCTTCGACCCCGAGGTGGATGTCAACGGTATAGACAGCAGCCGTTACCCTATCTCGCGTACATTCAGTATGGGCTTGAACTTTAACTTTTAAATCAGGAGGAAGAAAATGAAAAAGAAACTGACTTTTATAATGATACTTGTCGTACTTGCCTTGACATCGTGCAGTGATTTTCTGGATAAGTACCCCAAATACGGTGTGGACCCCGAATCGGAAGTGACCAATGAGATTGCCGTAGCACTGACTACTGCCTGCTATAAGACGTTGCAGTCGTCCAATATGTATAATCAGCGCCTGTGGAGCCTCGACATCCTTGCCGGCAACAGCGAGGTAGGCGCCGGGGGAGGAACCGACGGACTGGAAACTGTTCAGGCGGCTAACTTTATAGCGCAGAGCGACAACGGTTTTGCCCTGTACGTATGGCGTTCTCCGTGGGTAGGCATCGGACGTTGTAATATCGTGCTTTCCAATCTGCCTTCGGCTGCCATCTCCGATGAGATAAAAGACCGTTGCATGGGTGAGGCATATTTCCTGCGTGCTCATTACTACTATATCCTCGTCCGCCTTTATGGTGGCGTACCTTTGCGGTTACAGCCCTTTGAGCCGGGACAGTCGACGGATATTGCCCGCAATACGGTAGATGAGGTATATGCGCAGATTCTTTCGGACTGTAAGAATGCGGTGGATATGCTTCCCCCAAAGAGCAGTTACGGAGAAAATGACAAGGGACGTGCCTGCAAAGAAGCGGCGATGGCTATGCTGGCAGATATTTACCTGACGCTGGCGCCCAACCATCGGGACTATTACAGTGAAGTTGTTACGTTGTGCGACCAGATTACTGCGATGGGATATGATTTGTCTCAGTGCAAGTATGCCGATAATTTCGATGCTACGATCAATAACGGTGCGGAATCCCTTTTCGAAGTACAATACTCCGGCAGTACGGAATACGATTTCTGGGGAGGGGACAACCAGTCTTCCTGGCTGTCGACCTTCATGGGACCCCGCAACTCCGGTATGGTGGCAGGCGCTTACGGATGGAATCTGCCTACGGAAGAATTTATCAAAGAGTACGAAGCGGGCGATTTGCGCAAAGATGTGACCGTGTTATATCAAGGCTGTCCTGCTTTCGACGGCATGGAATACAGACGTTCATGGTCGGGTACAGGTTACAACGTCCGGAAGTTCCTTGTGTCGAAGACCGTTTCGCCGGAATATAATACCAACCCGAATAACTTCGTGGTATACCGTTATGCGGATGTCCTGTTGAAGAAGGCGGAAGCCCTGAACGAACTGGGACATCCCGATCAGGCTGCCGCACCTCTGAATATCGTCCGTCATCGTGCCGGACTGGCGGATGTACCGACTACCTTGAATCAGGAAACAATGCGGGAAAAGATTATTCACGAACGCCGGATGGAACTTGCTTTTGAGGGACATCGTTGGTTTGACATGATTCGCATCAATAATGGTAACTATGCGATTGAGTTCCTGAAATCCATCGGCAAGAATCAGGTGACGAAGGAACGTCTGCTGCTGCCCATCCCGCAGACAGAGATGGACTCTAACAATCTGATGACTCAGAATCCCGGTTATTAATCGCTTTTACAATCATTCATTTAGACAGATCATATGATGAAGAAATATATATATCAGATGTTGTGCTCTCTTTTCATCGGCGGAGCGATGGTTTCCTGCGCCGAGGATTATATGGAGACGGACAAGGGACATGATACGCTGACTCTTACGGTGAATCAGCAGGAGATCGTATTGAACGAAAAGAATCACAGTCAGGAGGCGTTAACGCTTTCATGGACTACGGGAACGAACTACGGAAGCGGGAACCGCATCTCTTATACACTGGAAATAGCCAAGGCGGGAACCGACTTCGCCCGTGCCTATTCCGTAGATTTAGGAACGGGAACTTATCAGTGGACGAAGAAAACGGAAGAACTCAATCAGTTTCTGAACACGCAGCTAGGCGTCGGCTATGCCGAAAAAGTATCGCTGGAAGCACGCATTACCGCTACTGTTGCCGGAATGGAAGAAAAGGAGCAGCGTGCCACAGTTGCGCTGGATGTGACTACTTATCAACCGGTTACTCCGACGCTTTACCTCATCGGAGAAGCTGCCCCTAACGGATGGAGCGCCGATCAAGCGACGCCTATGGAGCGCACGGACAACGGACAGTTTACGTGGACAGGAAAGCTGAATACTGGTGTATTCAAGTTTATAACGACATTGGGAGAATTTCTTCCATCCTACAACCGGGATGCCGCTGCCGGAGAAGAACTACGGCTTATCTACCGCACATCGGGCGACGAACCGGACGAACCATTTACAGTCAGCAAGGAAGCGACCTATATAGTCAAGGTAGACCTGCTCGACCTGACAATGACCATGACCGAAACGGAAAACATCGGATGGCGCTTTGAAGAATTCTATATTGTCGGCTCCTTTACCGGCGACAATGGCTGGGGATTCGAGGCACTGTCTAAAGATGCCGTTCAGATGAATCTGTTCCATTATGGTGCCGTGATTCCGTGGAAGGCGGACGGTGATTTTAAGTTTACTTCCGTGACGGACTTCGGTCAGTCGGATGCTTTCTTCCATCCCACCGAAGGGAACGCTCCGTATACTTCCACTTCAGTTGTACTGGGAGGTGAAGACAATAAATGGCAAATGAAGGAAAGCGAATGCGGCAAGGCCTATAAAGTGCTGTTCCTCACAGCCAAGGGAAAGGAAAAGATGCTGATGCGTCCGTTTACCCCCTACGAAGGACTGTATCTGGTAGGCGATGCCACTCCGAACGGATGGAGCATCGACAACGCCACCCCGATGGCTAAAAGTGCCGACAGCCCTTACATCTTTACCTGGAGCGGTACACTGAATACAGGGGAGATGAAGATCTCCTGCGACAAGCAGTCCGACTGGAACGGAGACTGGCTGATGGCGGACAAGAGCGGAAAGGCACCGACCGGTGAAGTGGAGACAGCCTTATTTACCAGTAAAACGGATGCGGAACTGAAGAATATGTATCCGGATACAGACCTCGGCAGTCTGGACAATAAATGGAATATTCAGGAAGCTGGCTCGTATCGGATTACGATTGACCAGTTGAAAGAAACGATTTCAATTGTAAAACAATAAACAAGTATTCAAGATGAAGAAGATAATATATTTGGTGGCTGCCTTCCTGTGTCTGTCTTGCAGCGACGATCATGAATCGAACCCACAGAACGGAGGAGCGTCGGGCAGTGTGACCGAAGTAACTCCGGTGACATCGGACTTATGCGTGGAACTGACAACTGACAAGGCTTTTTATAAACCGAACGAGACAGTGACTTTCACTGCCGCCGATGCCTTGCCTGCCGGAACAAAGGTACGCTATCGCCTTTTGGGAGAAATAGTCGGAGAAGAACCGGTCAGCGGTACGAACTGGACATGGAAGGCTCCTTCCACCGATTTCAAAGGATACATGGCAGAACTTTACCGGCAGGAAAACGGTACGGATGTCATCGTCGGTACGATTGCGGTAGATGTATCCAGCCATCCGGCACGGTTCCCCCGATATGGCTTCGTGGCAGATTTCGACGGAGACAAGACAGAAGAGAAAACGCTGGAAGAGATGGCTTATCTGAACCGCCATCACATCAACTGGGTACAGTTTCAGGACTGGCACAATAAACATCATTGGCCGCTGGGCGGCACACGCACGCAGTTGGACGAGGAATATCTCGACATTGCGAACCGCCCTGTCCATACAAGCTCTGTGAAGAATTATATCAAGGCACAACAACATTTTGGAATGAAGTCCATGTTCTATAATCTTTGTTTCGGGGCATTGAAGGATGCGGCTTCCGACGGGGTGAAAGAAGAATGGTATCTGTTTAAGGACGCTTCGCATACCACGAAAGACAGTCACGACCTGCCAAGCGGATGGAAGAGCAATATCTATCTGGTAGACCCTTCCGACAAGGAATGGCAGCAATATATGGCGGAACGGAATGACGACGTGTATGCGAACTTCGCCTTCGACGGCTATCAGATCGACCAGTTGGGCAAGCGGGGAACGCTTTACAACTACGACGGTACGCCGGTCAACCTCCGCGAAGGATATGCTTCTTTTATCGAAGCCATGAAGCAGGCGCATCCCGACAAAAGTCTGGTGATGAATGCCGTAAGTCGCTACGGTGCCCGTCAGATCGGAGAAACCGGCAAAGTAGATTTCTTCTATAATGAGATGTGGGCGGATGAGGCGGACTTTACCCATCTGAAAGCCGTCCTGTATGAAAACGGAGTGTATGGCAATAATCAGCTGAATACGGTTTTCGCTGCCTATATGAACTATAATAAGGCGGATCATCGGGGAGAGTTCAATACAGCGGGCATCCTGCTGACGGATGCGGTGATGTTCGCTTTGGGTGGCTCGCATCTCGAACTGGGTGGTGACCATATGCTGTGCAAAGAATATTTTCCGAACGACAACCTGACGATGAGCGAGGAACTGAAAACGGCAATGGTTCACTACTACGACTTCCTCACGTCTTATCAGAACCTGCTCCGCGATGGCGGAACGGAGAACAGTATCGCTATGAACTGTACCAACGGAGAAATGAAACTCAACGTATGGCCTCCAAAGTTGGGGTCGGTCACTACCTACGCCAAGCAGGTAGACGGCAAGCAAGTAGTGCATCTGCTTAACTTCTCGCAGGCGAACAGCCTTAGCTGGCGGGACGTGGACGGCACCATGCCCGAACCTGCCCTGATCACGAAAGCGGCCTTGCAGATGAACCTGCCCGCCAAAGTGAATAAATTGTGGGTGGCATCGCCGGACGTACACGGAGGAGCTTTGCAGGAACTGGCATTTACGCAGGAGAACGGGGTAGTCTCCTTCACACTGCCTGCCTTGAAATACTGGACAATGATTGTAGCTGAATAAGGCAGTTGCAACGGAATAACTAAAAACGATAGGTATGAAGATTAGATATAAGTTTGGGGTGTGGATGTTGTGTCTGATGTTTCCGGCGTTGGTCTGGGCAGAAAACGCAAAAAGTATATGTACCTCTTTTACGCAGCAGGGACGTCAGGTGACTTTTCACCTGGCGGACAGTGCCGCGCTGCAACTGCAACTTTGCAGTCCTTCCGTGGTAAGAATCTGGTTCTCGCCGGACGGGAAGCTGCAACGGAGAAACGCTTCCTTTGCCGTGATCAATGAAGAACTGGAAGATGTGGGAACGGTTCATGTGGACGAACAGGCCGCCTGCTATGAGATATTTACCTCGAAGCTGCGCATACGGGTGAACAAGTCGCCGATGAGCATCCAGATATTCGACAAATATCAGAAACTCCTCTTCAGTGACTATGCCGATAAAGGACACGTAAGCGAAGGCACGAAGAAGGTGGAATATAAAACGCTTCGCCGTGACGAGCATTTCTTCGGGCTTGGGGAGAAGACCGGCAAGATGGACCGCAGAGGAGAATCTTACAAGATGTGGAACAGCGATAAACCTTGTTACAGTGTGGTGGAAGACCCTCTTTACAAGAGCATCCCTTTCTTTATGAGCAGTTACCGGTATGGTATTTTCCTTGATAATACGTATAAGACAGAATTTAAGTTCGGAACGGAAAGCCGTGATTATTACAGCTTCGAGGCGCCGGACGGGGAGATGATTTACTACTTCATCTTCGGCAAGGACTATAAGGAAATCCTGAGTCAGTATGTAGGACTGACGGGCAAACCTATCATGCCTCCGAAATGGGCATTGGGCTTTGCGCAATGTCGTGGCCTGCTGACAAGCGAGAAACTGAGCCGCGAAATAGCCGAAGGCTACCGGACACGCGGCATCCCCTGTGATATTATCTATCAGGACATCGGCTGGACGGAACATCTACAGGACTTCGAATGGCGGAAGGGCAACTACGGGCATCCGAAAAAGATGCTTGCCGACCTGAAAGAAATGGGATTCAAGGTAGTCGTATCGCAAGACCCGGTCATCTCGCAAGCCAACAAGAAGCAATGGGAGGAAGCGGACCGTCTGGGATATTTTGTCAAGGACAGCACGAACGGGAAGAGTTATGACATGCCGTGGCCTTGGGGCGGAAATTGTGGGGTAGTGGATTTTACCTTACCTGCCGTAGCCGACTGGTGGGGAACCTATCAGCAGAAACCCATTGACGATGGCATCTCCGGCTTCTGGACGGATATGGGAGAACCCGCATGGAGCAACGAAGAGCAGACCGAACGCCTTGTGATGAAACATCATCTGGGGATGCACGACGAAATCCATAATGTCTACGGACTGACTTGGGATAAAGTGGTCAAAGAGCAGTTCGAGAAACGGAATCCGAACCGTCGCGTCTTTCAGATGACCCGTGCCGCTTATGCGGGATTGCAGCGTTATACGTTCGGTTGGACGGGAGATTGCGGAAATGGAGACGATGTATTGCAGGGCTGGGGGCAACTGGCCAATCAGATTCCGGTGATTCTTTCCGCAGGGTTGGGAGTAATTCCGTTTACTACCTGTGACATTACGGGGTATTGCGGAGACATCGAAGACTATCCATCTATGGCGGAACTTTATACCCGATGGATACAGTTCGGTGCATTCAATCCTTTGAGCCGTATTCATCATGAGGGGGATAATCCGGTAGAACCGTGGCTCTTCGGTCCGGAAGCGGAAAAGAACGCGAAGGAGGCCATCGAACTGAAATATCGTTTATTGCCTTATATCTATACGTATGCCCGCGAAGCTCATGATACGGGATTGCCCATCATGCGTCCGCTCTTTTTGGAATATCCGGCGGATATGGAAACGTTCTCTACAGACGGCCAGTTCTTGTTCGGACAAGAGCTGCTGGTAGCTCCGGTGGTGAAGAAGGAGGCACGTACGAAGAATGTCTATCTGCCCGAAGGCACTTGGATTGACTACAACAATAAACAAACAGTCTATACCGGAGAACAGTGGACTACCGTGGAAGCTCCCTTGTCGTGCATCCCGATGTTTGTAAAGCAGGGTTCCATCATCCCCACCATGCCGGTGATGAACTACACGCATGAGAAACCGGTCTATCCGCTGATCTTTGAAGTATTTCCGGCACCAAAAGGAGAGGAGGCTTCGTTCACTTTGTACGAAGATGAGGGAGAAGACCTCGGCTATCAACGGGATGAGTTTGCCAAAACTCCCGTTCGCTTCCGGACGGAGAAGGGTGGTTATCTTCTTTCGGTTGGTGCCCGTGAAGGAAAAGGGTATGCAGTGCCCGCTCCCCGAAACTTTATTTTCCGTATGTATCTGAAGACGGCTCCCAAAGGAATTACCGTGCAAGGCAAGAAAGTAAAGAAGGTGAAGCCGGAACGTCTGGAAGAGAATCCGGACGATGACACTGAAAGTATGGTATGGAGCTGGGATAAGGCGACCGGTATTTGCAGCCTTCGTATGCCGGACCGAGGGGAAGAAAGTCAGATTTCCCTGCGTTTATGACTTGAACTCAACGCCTACATAAAGATATAAATTTGAAAAATTGCTGTCATCTGTCACTAAACCTGTGACAATAGTCTGATAATTAAATCATAAGACCGTGACAGCAACCTGTGACAGCAGCGTGACGGAAAGATTTGCCGTCACGCTGTCATTCATTTCAGCTATTAATAAGCCGAGTTTGTTTTAAGGTATGAAACTACAGTTCCCATTGCTTGAAACTTTGGTTCCCATTACTTGAAACTCTAGTTTCATACGCTTGGAACTTTTGGTTTCAAGCCTTTGGAACTACAGTTTCTCACTGATGAAACTCTGGTTTCAAGCAGTGAAACTAATTAAGAAATCAATTGATGAACTCGTAATCCGTCAGTTGATATCTTTTTTGCTTGTATTCTTTTGTCCTTTTCAGTTTTACCTTTCCTTTGGCAGCTTCCAGCGTTACTTCGTTGAATTGTCCTTTTTGGAAATCGTAACTTATACCGTCATCTTCGAGAAGGAGGAACGTTGCCGAAGGAGCGCCGTATACTTTGCAATGCAGATCGAATACGGTTTGAGCATCTACATAGGGGACAGGTGCGGCCAATGGCAATAACGTTCCCTGGCGAACGTAGAGTGGCAACTGATCTAATTCCGTCGTAATCTCATATTCACGGTTGCCTTCATATTTCTCATTGGTATTGAAGTTGTACCATGTTCCTTCGGGGAAATAGACCGTTCTCGTTTTCTTGTTCTGGTATAAAGGAGCAGCCATCAATCCGTCTCCCATCATATACTGGTCACTGATAGTGCGCAAACGTTCATCTTTGGGATAATCCATCAATAACGGACGGAAAGGAGGTACACCTTCTTTATAATATGTATAAAAAGCACTGTACAGATAAGGAATCAGCTGCATACGCAGATTAATCAGTGTGCGGGCATATTCTTCATACCTCTTTGCTTCCGGCAGGAACTCGCCACGTTCGTTCTTTCCACGGTCGAATTGCAGCCACGGAGCGTATTGCAGATACCATGCATTGACCATAGCCTGCGGAGAAAGAATCACCGTTTGCAGACGATGGAAGAAATCTTCGGCAGAATGTGCCTCACGCACTTCGGGACACCACAACAGTCCTCCGAATGCCGAGTTGCAAAGTGCCTGAATGTACTCTTTGGGATCGTATGTATCACTATAAAGTACGGCGTTGCGTGAAGACATGAACATACCGGACGACCGGTAATCCTGATAGGTGCGGGTATTCTTTTCACGATAGATACTGTCCATCGCATTCACATAAAGGGAACCGAATACCTGGTGCATCTTTTCTCCGTCGATGCCCGAAGGGAACTGTGCCATATCCGGGAAGCACCATGTGGCGGAAGCAAAAGATATGTTCGAGTTGTCACATTCGTCCAGTTTGAAGCCGGAGATGCCTTCTTCTATCAGTGTGCGGTGGTAATCGGTAAATATTTTGTGTGCTTCCGGCTGGATGAAGTCCGGTACCAGTCCGTTCCATACAAGGAAATCGCCTGAGTAGGGCTCCAGCGCCTTCCGGATGGGGGAAGAAGGATGAACATACGCGTGTTCCCACAGGTTTACTTTGTATCCTTTCTGCTGCAACTGGTCCAGCATTTCTTTGTGCCTTGGAAAACGGTCGTCGCTCCAGCGATAAGAACAGGAGTAAGTGGCCGTCTGCCATCCCGGTTCGAGTCCCAGTACGTCGCACGGAATCTGTTTCTCGCGGAAATAGTTGGCAAAACGCATGACGGAGTCTTGCGTCGCATCTCCTTTGACACGGTATTTGAATCCGAGTCCCCACATCGGAGGAAGACATCCGCCGCCGGAGAGGAGGTTGTATCTCTTGACTACATCCAGCACTTCCGGTCCGGTGATGATAAATACCTCAATGCCTTTGGCGCCGGGTACGTCGATATGGACTTTATTTCCGTTGCTTCTGTTCTTATACAAGTCTTCTGTGGTGGTAGCAATGTGTTTTCTTTCTTCCGCTTGCAGTTGACGACTATGCTCGGTTTTCTGATTGGAGCCGCATAGGAAAGTGGTATACCGTGCCGTGTTGACCAGAATACCGTACCCTTTGGTAGAGACGTAGAATGTCTGCGGAGCATGTGTATATCCGAGTCCGTTCAGCGGATTGTCGTTTACTATCGGGCGCTTGCGCAGGCCACGCTGACCGAAAGTTTCGAATTGAAGTCCGAAACCGTATATTTGTTCGTTGTCCTCCAGAGGGACTTCGATCAGACAGCCACGGTCGGTTATCTTTATTTGCACTTCGTCGGGGCTGAAGGGCGGCTTTGCAGCCGGAAGTTGTTTCATTGCTTCTACGGCAGGTTTCCCGCCGAATAAGGAATAAGGGGTAAAAGTGTCAATTTCTCCCGCTTGCAGCTTGATGATTCCCGGAGCAATTTCTTCTTGAGCGGATGCTTGCCCGGCAAACAGGAGACCTACTGTGGATAGAAAAAGGTTGAGTAATAGTTTTCTCATTATAGTTTATTTTATCATGGTTATATTAAAATAGACTTCTGAAATGCGATTTTCCACTAAAATGCAATAAAAGAATATTGCAAATATAGGAATAAAACAGATGCGGTATCAAGTATTAATACCTGAGAAGTCAGATAAAGTGACCTGTCACGACATATATTAATGTTTGTGACGGGAGATATTAATATCTTCTTTTTTTGACCGTGATTCTAAAAATAAGGTTTTATATTTGTCCTTGTTTAAGAATGAAAAAGAATAAAACCATGAAAAAGAATTGTTTTCTCCTTCTCTTTTTGCTTTGTGCCTGCCTCGTTCAGGCACAGGATACGTATCGTACCGACAAGGATGTACCTTACATTTCCGGCTCCGAAACAGATGCTTATCGTCTGGAACGTTGTAAATTGGATGTTTATTATCCCGAGAATAAAAAAGATTTTTCCACCATTGTATGGTTTCATGGCGGTGGTATGGAAGGAGGAAGTAAATTTGTTCCCAGGGAACTGACGGATCAAGGCTTTGCAGTAGTGGCGGTTAATTATCGTTTGAGTCCGAAAGCAAAGAATCCGGCTTATATAGAAGATGCCGCCGAAGCCGTGGCATGGACATTCCGGAATATCGAAAAGTATGGCGGTCGCAAGGATCGTATCTTTGTTTCCGGTCATTCGGCAGGAGGTTACCTTACGTTGATTCTGGCAATGGATAAGAAATACATGGCTGCATATGGAGCCGATGCGGATAGTGTAGCTGCCTATCTTCCGGTCAGCGGGCAGACAGTCACTCATTTTACCATCCGCAAAGAACGTGGCCTGCCCAACGGAATCCCCATCATTGACGAATTTGCTCCGGTAAATAAGGCCCGCAAGGATACCGCTCCTGTTGTGCTGATTACGGGGGATAAGAATCTGGAAATGGCTGACCGGTACGAAGAGAATGCACTGCTGGCATCGGTATTGAAGAATATCGGCAATCGGAAAGTCTCTTTATATGAACTGCAAGGATTTGACCACGGACAGGTACTCGGTCCTGCCTGCTATCTGATCGTTAATTATGTGAAGAGGTTCAAGTAATAGACCTGTGATATTCTTTCATTTGATATGGATAATGTGTATATTTGCACGAAACTCATATCAAAAATGTGTAAGTTCTCACATTTCAGATATCAAAAATGTGACTCGGTATGTTTGAAAGAGGAATTATTCAGCTGTTAGTGGCTTGGAAAACGGATGTAAACAGGAAGCCTTTGGTTATTCATGGGGCGAGACAAGTGGGTAAGACGTGGGCTTTGAAGTATTTCGGTCAGAAATACTTTGAAGATGTTGCCTATTTTAGTCTGGATAAAGATGAAAGCGGACTTTGTGATATCTTTAAAACGACTAAAGACCCCGAGCGCATTATACAGCAATTGTCCTTTTTGCATGGACGAAAAATTAATCCTCAGACTACTTTGCTGATATTGGATGAGATTCAGGAGTGCAATGAAGCGCTGAACTCTTTGAAATATTTCTGCGAAGAAGCACCCGAATATGCAGTGGCTTGCGCTGGTTCTTTACTTGGAATTTACCTGAATCACATAGGCAATTCCTTTCCGGTTGGAAAAGTAAATCATCTGTCTATGTATCCGCTGACTTTTACGGAGTTTCTGAATACGAAAGATCCGGCGATGTATCAATATATGTGCTCTGTCAAAGAAATAGCACCTCTTCCCCAAATCTTCTTCGACAAACTGCGGGAAGCCTTCATTGCCTATTCTATTTGTGGCGGTATGCCCGAACCTGCTTCTTTGATGGTTGACTTTAATGATATGCAAAAAGTGGATTCATCGCTTCGGGATATATTGAATGACTATGCTCTGGATTTTGTGAAACATACTACACCTACGTTGGCGCCCCGTATCAATTATGTATGGAACTCTCTGCCCTCTCAATTGGCGAAAGAAAATCGTAAGTTTGTTTATCAACTGGTTCGTCCCGGAGCACGTGCGCGTGAATACGAAGATGCTATTTTATGGTTGGAACAAGCTGGTCTTGTCAACAAAGTAGTTTTGAGCAAGTCGCCTAGGCTGCCACTGAAAGCCTACGATGATTTGAGCACTTTTAAGCTCTATGCATTAGACATAGGGTTGTTGAGGCAATTGTCCGAACTGGATGCAAGTGTTTTGTTATTGTCCACTCCCGGATATACGGAATATAAAGGGGCATTGGCAGAGAATTATGTATTGCAAAGTCTTACAGCACAACTTCAGGCTTCGTTCCGTTACTGGACTTCCGGTAATAAAGCAGAAGTGGATTTTTTACTTCAGCATGGTAATCATATTTATCCGGTAGAAGTGAAAGCAGACCAGAATATAACAGGTAAAAGTCTGATTCAGTACGAGAAACTTTATCAACCTGCTTGCCGGATTCGATATTCGATGCTGAATTTGAAACAAGACGGCAATCTGATTAATATTCCTTTATTTCTTGCGGATAAGACGAAAGAGCTGCTGAATAATAACGTGGGATAAAGAATAGAGAGAAACGGCCAAGTGATGAAAAATACAGGTCATTTAAGGAAAATATCTGTGAAATGTAACGTTTCTCATAGTCTGTGAATCATTTATTATATCAGAAATCGGTCGTATTGGCTACATTTACTCCGATTTTACAAACTAATAAATAAAATAGCTATGAAGACATTAAGCAGAACTGTACTTACTCTTTTTGTTTTATCCTTCTCCTGTTTGGCAGCGATAGCCGGAGAAGTATCTTTTAAAATAACCAAGCAATATCTGAACTTCCCCATCTCCCATAAAGAGAACAGAGGAAGGATGACTTTTGAAGTAAACGGCAAGCCGGATTTATCCGTCGTTATCCGTCTGGCGCCGGATGAAGCGGAATACTGGGTGTTTAAAGATGTGTCGGCTTTCAAAGGAAAGACGATCAAGATAACCTACGACGGCAATGAGAAGGGATTGAGTAAAATATACCAGTCCGACGAAATCGAAGGACAAGCTGAACTGTATAAGGAAAAGAACCGTCCGCAATTCCACTTCACTACCCGGAGAGGCTGGATCAATGACCCTAACGGATTAATCTATTATGAGGGCGAATACCACCTGTTCTACCAGCACAATCCTTTCGAAAGAGACTGGGAGAATATGCACTGGGGCCATGCGGTCAGCAAGGACTTGATACACTGGACAGAATTACCGGACGCTCTGTATCCCGACCATTTAGGAACGATGTTCTCCGGTTCGGCAGTCATCGACTATGATAATACCGCCGGATTCAATAAAGGCAAGACTCCAGCCATGGTTGCCGCCTTCACTGCCGCCAGCAGTGACAGACAAGTGCAGGGGATAGCCTATAGCCTTGACAAAGGACGTACCTTCACGAAGTACGACAAGAATCCGGTGATCAACTCCAAGGAGAAATGGAACTCTCAGGACACACGCGACCCGAAAGTGTTCTGGTATGCGCCCTCCAAACATTGGGTACTGGTACTGAACGAGCGCGACGGACACTCCATCTATACCTCTTCCAATCTCAAAGACTGGAAATACGAGAGCCATGTTACAGGCTTCTGGGAATGTCCCGAATTGTTTGAACTGCCGGTTGACGGTGACAAGAACCATACGAAGTGGGTGATGTACGGTGCCACCGGTACGTATATGCTAGGCTCTTTCGACGGCAAGGTATTTACTCCCGAAGCCGGAAAATACTGCTATACCACCGGAAGTATCTATGCAGCCCAGACCTTTACCAATATTCCGGCAAGCGACGGCAGACGTATCCAGATAGGCTGGGGAAGAATCTCCCACCCCGGTATGCCTTTCAACGGAATGATGATGCTCCCCACCGAACTGACTTTGCGTACCACCAAAGACGGCATCCGCCTTGTCAACGTTCCCGTAAAGGAGGTCGAATCCTTGTGTAAGCCTCTTCGTTCATGGAAATCTCTTTCTTCGGATGAGGCCAACCGCCATCTGAAAGAGTTTTATGATGCCGACTGTCTCCGCATTAAGACAACGATCAAACTCTCTCATGCCACGGATGCCGGATTCAACCTTTTCGGCCAGCGCATGATCGGCTACGACATGAACTCCAATACCCTGAACGGCCGTTTCTACTCTCCCCAAGACCCGACCAGCATGGAGTTGAGTGCCGATATTTACATTGACCGCACCTCTATCGAAGTATTTATCGACGGCGGACTGTATTCTTATTCCATGGAACGCCGCTCTGACACTAACAACAGAGAAGGACTCCACTTCTGGGGAAACCGTATCGAAGTGAAAGACCTGCAAGTCTTTTCCGTAGAATCCATTTGGTAGACGGAAATCAAAAGCTATCTTTGTTTTCAGTTATTTAAATAGGAAAGAGAATATGAAAACGCGTAGTGAAGTTTTTCAGTTTGAGAAAGAGTTGAAATGGGAGCACCCCGCTCCGGGAATCCGTCGTCAGATAATGGGATACGACGGACAGTTGATGATGGTCAAGGTAGAATTTGAGAAAGGAGCGGTCGGTACGTTGCATGAACATTACCACAGTCAGGCTACCTACGTGGCAAGTGGAAAGTTTGAACTGACCATCGGCGACCGGAAAGAGATACTGTCGACCGGCGATGGCTACTATGTAGCACCCGACGAACCGCATGGATGCGTCTGTCTGGAAGCGGGAGTATTGATAGACACATTCAGTCCCATGCGGGCTGATTTTCTGGAATAGTTCCTGATGAATGGTAGGTTACCGGATAATGATGGTATAAATTTACCACATATATGGTATTTCCTGTCAACAAAAACTGCACTATCTTTGTAATATCTTAAAAACAAAGGAAATTAAAAACAGATATATGGAAAAGATTGCAAGGAAATTGACGGATTTGGTAGGTAACACTCCGTTGTTGGAACTAAGTAATTATAATAAGAGTAACGGCTTGAAGGCTCGTCTGATCGTGAAAATCGAATCATTCAATCCCGCGGGCAGTGTAAAAGACCGCGTGGCATTGGCAATGATTGAAGATGCCGAAATGAAAGGCGTCTTGACTCCCGGCGCAACGATCATCGAGCCTACCAGTGGAAATACGGGAGTAGGATTGGCATTCGTTGCTGCCGCCAAGGGGTACAAACTGATTTTGACGATGCCCGATACGATGAGCGTCGAACGTCGTAACCTTTTGAAAGCTCTGGGAGCGGAACTTGTGCTCACTCCCGGTGCCGACGGAATGAAAGGGGCGATTGCCAAAGCGGAAGAGTTGAAAGCTGCCACTCCGGGCAGCGTTATCTTACAGCAATTTGAAAATCCTGCTAATCCCGCTATGCATCTACGCACTACCGGACTGGAAATATGGAGAGATACCGAGGGGAAAGTCGATATCTTCGTTGCCGGTGTAGGTACTGGCGGGACAATTAGCGGAGTAGGAGAAGCATTGAAGATGCGCGATCCCAGTGTGAAGGCGGTGGCGGTAGAACCTGCCGACTCTCCGGTACTGTCCGGCGGAAAGCCCGGACCTCACAAGATTCAGGGAATCGGCGCCGGTTTCGTACCGAAGACTTATAATGCTTCTGTCGTAGATGAAATTATTCAGGTGCAGAATGACGATGCTATCCGTACCAGTCGTGCGCTGGCGGAAAAAGAAGGGCTGTTGGTCGGCATATCTTCGGGAGCAGCCGTCTATGCGGCTACCGAACTGGCGAAACGTCCCGAAAACGAAGGGAAGATGATCGTAGCCTTATTGCCCGATACGGGAGAGCGTTATTTATCTACTATCCTGTACGCGTTTGAAGAGTATCCTTTGTAAAGGAACGTTTTTTTGAAAGAAATATAGAGAATAATCCTGTGGTTACTTGGCAAAACCGTATATTTGCCAAGTAACCATTTTTATTTAATACTATGCAAAACAAGACGTTAGGGATTCTGATGATTATTCTCCTGCTGTTTTCTGCCTGTAAAGATGAAGAAACTCCTCTCTCTTCAACGAAGCAATTAATCAGCTATTCGATTCAGAAGAGTGACAATCAAGGTAAAATTAAGAATGACGTGAGAGGTTCCATTAAAGGGAATGTGATAACGCTGTCAATGGATCAATATGATGACCTGAAGTCATTGATTGCTACATTCAAGTATGAAGGAACGTCTGTAAGCGTGAATGGAGTCGGGCAGGAATCCGGCATCACTTCGAATGATTTTTCCCGGCCGCTGATGATTCTCGTAGAAGCAGAAGACGGCAGCAGGGAACAATATACAGTCGAAGTTGTCTTGAAAGATGCGCAGGTGTTATCCGAATTTCGCTTTTTGAGAAAAGATAATGCTTTGCTGACTGCTGATGTCTCATGTACGATTGAAGATGAGACTATTGTATCTTCCTACACATTCCCACAATCGAAACTGATTCCTGTCTTTATGACTGATGCCGTGAAAGTAATGGTAGATGATGTAGAACAGGTCAGCGGTGTGACGGAAATTGATTTCGCCTCTCCGGTCACTTATCAGTTTGTGATGCGGAATGGAGAAGTAGTCCGATACATCCTGACGCTGGACTTTATCCTGATTCCTCAGTTTACGATCACGACAGAAGACCCTAGTATAACGGAAATACCAAGTAAGGATTATTATTTGAATGCGACTCTCACCGTGGATGGCAAGGGGATTTATGAGAACTATACAGGCAAGACAGAGGTGAAAGGAAGGGGAAACTCCACATGGGGATATCCGAAGAAACCTTACCGGTTAAAGCTTGATAAGAAATCTGAGATTTGTGGTTTGGGAAAAGCGAAGAATTATGTATTACTGGCTAATCATATCGATCCTACCTTGATGCTTAACTCAGTTGCCTTCAAAGTCGGGCAATTGCTGAATATTCCTTTCACCAATCATGCCATTCCGGTGGATGTGGTTCTGAATGGCAAATACAAAGGTTCCTATCTACTGACGGAACAGATAGAAATCAAAGAAAATCGTGTGGATTTGGATGAGAATAACAGCGTGATGTGGGAGCTTGATTCCTATTTTGATGAAGATCCGAAATTCAAGTCCGAAGCATTCAATCTTCCGGTGATGGTGAAAGACCCTGATTTGACTACAGAGCAGTTTGAGTATTGGAAGAAAGATTTTAATGCATTTACCGTGCAGTTTGCAAAGGAGCCGTTAGAAGGAAATATGTATGTGGATATGATTGATATTGAATCAGTTGCAAAATATCTGATAACCTTTAATTTGGTACACAATATGGAGATTAACCATCCGAAAAGTATCTTTATTCATAAAGAGGGGAAGGGTAAGTATGTTATGGGACCGATCTGGGACTTTGACTGGGCGTATGATTATGAAGGTAAAGAGACACATTTCGGGAGTTATGAAACTCCGCTCTTTTCTGATGATATGAATGGAGTGGGAAACGCTTTTTTCCGACGTTTCCTGCAAGATAGCCGGGTAAGGAAACTCTATAAAAACTTTTGGCAAGACTTTAAGTCTAATAAATTAAATGAGTTGTTGCAGTATATAGATGATCAGGCCAAGCTTATTAAACCATCTGTAACGAGAAATAGTGAATTATGGGAAAACACCCGTTCATTCGATGCAAAGGTGGTAGAGTTGAAGAATTGGTTAACGAATAGGGCAGAGTATATAGATGGTGAAGTAAATCAATACTGATAGAGTTTCATATATTAGCATTTCACTTCTCAGTCATTGATACTTGACTTTCGTTGACACTTGACTTCTCAGATAGAGGCTGACTAAAAAGTCAATAGTATCTTAAATGGGGGGTGGCTAAAAAGTCGGTTGTATCTTCATTCTCCTCCTTCGGGAAGGAGGAGTACCCGTAGGGGGAGGTGGTAGGTGAATACATAACTCTGTCATTTACAATAAAATAGGAACATACATCATTTTTCCTACCACCTCGGTCTTCGACCACTCCTCCTTCCGGAAGGAGGAGAGTGTAGATACTCCCGACTTTTTAGTCACTCCTTGCCTGATAGACTGACTTATAACATCATGAAAATACATGATTTTGCAAGTGATTCCATGAGGTTTGTACATCTCATGGTTTTTCGTCTGCCCGCAGACCGAAAACTTTTCCTGTCATCTGATCTACAGGTACTTTCCATACTTTGACATTCCGTACGGCAGGATCGGAATAGCTGAACTGATCTTTCGTGTAATGGCGCATGATAATGTCCAGTGCACGGCGCTTTTCCTCCATATCTTCTATGAATTCTACTTTTCCACGGCACATTGCACTCTCCGAGCGCATACTGTAGCTGCAAGCTACCTGCTTATGCTGATAGACAAGTTTGTGTCCGAGGCTGAACGTGATACACACGTTGTTATTATGTTGCAGCATTTCTATTTTTCCCCCTTCGGGACCGGAATGGAGGTAAAGAGTATCGTTTTCATAACCGAAGTTCATAGGAACTACATATGGATTGCCTTCCAGGTCCGTTATGCCTACAAAGCAGGCATCGGCTTGAAGAATAATGGATTCGATTCGTTGCTTGTCTTCGATAACGATTGTTTTCATTCTAATGTCAGTTTTTACAGGTTTGTGCCAAGCCTCTGGCACAGTTGTGCCATCGCATTGGCACTACTATGCCCCGCCTTTGGCACAAGCGTGCCAATAGGGTGGCACAGAAGAGTATACTATTAATTCGTTTTTACAGTACTTGTTTCTATTTCTCAATCAGCGCAAAGTCTAATTGCTTCTTCTCCAGATTGGCACGTGCCACACGGATAGTGATGGCATCTCCCAGACTATATATCTTGTTCTTACGGCGTCCCCGGAGGCAATAATTCTTTTCGTCGAATTCATAATAGTCATCATCCAGGTCACGGATCGGAACCATACCTTCGCATTTGTTCTCGTTGAGTTCAACGTAAAGCCCCCATTCCGTTACACCGGAGATCACACCGTCATAAATCTGTCCGAGACGTTCGCTCATGAATTCTACCTGTTTGTATTTGATAGAAGCACGTTCGGCATTGGCTGCAATCTGTTCCATGTTCGAACTATGGTCGCAGAGGTCCTCGTACTTGCTTTCGGATACGCTACGACCGCCATCCATATACTTCGTAACCAAGCGGTGCACCATCATATCCGGGAATCGGCGGATGGGTGAAGTGAAGTGGGTGTAATAGTCGAATGCCAGTCCGTAGTGACCAATATTGTGCGTAGAATAACGCGCTTTCTGCATGGCGCGGATGGATACGGTTTCAATCAGGTTTTCCTCCTTCTTGCCATGAATATCGTCCAGCAAATGGTTGATAGACTTTGATATATCTGTTTTCGTTCCGCTTGTACGTACCTTATAGCCGAAGCGGGCGATGAACTGTGACAGGTTTTCCAACTTTTCCGGATCGGGCAGATCGTGGATACGATAAGGAAGTACTTTAGGTTTCTTGTTTTTAGGCACTCGTCCCACTTTCTCTGCAACTGTTCTGTTAGCGAGCAGCATGAATTCTTCTACCAGCTTGTTGGCATCTTTGGATTCTTTGAAGTATACGCTGATAGGTTTGCCCTTTTCGTCGATTTCAAACTTCACCTCGTAGCGGTCGAAGTTGATAGCTCCTGCTGCGAAACGTTTCTCGCGAAGTGCTTTGGCGATGGTATCCAGCATGAGAACTTCTTCTTTAAAATCGCCTGTTTTCGTTTCGATGATCTGTTGCGCCTCTTCGTATGTGAAGCGACGGTCGGAGTTGATGACGGTATGTACGATGCGGGAGTCTCTTACTTCTCCTTTTTCGGTAATGTCAAAGATGACGGAGAATGCGAGTTTCTCTTCATTCGGACGCAGGGAGCAGATGAAGTTGCACAGGCGTTCGGGAAGCATCGGAATGGTGCGGTCCACCAGATAAACGGAAGTCGCCCGCTTCTCTGCTTCTTTGTCGATGATGCCGCCTTCTTTTACATAGTGAGTCACGTCGGCGATATGTACGCCTACTTCCCACAATCCGTCTTTGATGGGGCGGATCGAAAGTGCGTCGTCGAAGTCCTTGGCGTCTTTCGGGTCGATGGTGAAAGTCGTTACCTTACGGAAGTCTTCGCGTCTGGCTATCTCTTCCGGAGTAATTTCTGCGGGGATCTTATCAGCTGCTGTTTCTACCGCTTTCGGATATACGTAGGGCAGGCCGAACTCAGCGAGGATGGCGTGCATTTCTGTTGTATTGTCTCCTGCTACCCCGAGGATGTCGATCACTTGTCCGATAGGATTCTTTGCTTTGTCGGGCCATTCGGTTACTTTCACGATTGCCTTGTCACCAGTTTTTCCTCCTTTCAGCTTCTCTTTCGGGATGAAGATGTCGTTGGCAAGCGTACGGTTTTCCGTAACTAAGAATGCATACGACTTGGCTACTTCCAGTGTACCTACAAAGGTGTCATTGGCACGTTCCAGAATCTCGATGACTTCTCCTTCCGCGTCTTTATTCTTCCGCTTGGCGTAGAAAGTGATCTTTACTTTGTCATTGTTCATGGCATGTGCCGAATTGCGTTCGGCAACAAAGATCGGATCGCCTCCACCTTCGGGGATAAATGAGTTCTTTCCGTTGCTCTTGCGTTGGAAGGTACCGATCATCTCCGTTCCGTGATTGTTGAGGCGGAACTTTCCTTTTTCAATTTCGGAAATATAATCGTCATCTGAAAGGTCGTGTAACAGGTCAGCGCATAGCATTTTCTGCGGATGGGTAGTGAGATGCAACTCCGAGAAAATATACTTCATACTAAGCGTTTCGCTGGGTTTGGCATGGAAAAAGTCTATCAATAACGCTGCCAGCTCTTTCTTACTCATCCTTTTGCCGGCCTTTTTCTCTTTCTTTTCTTTCTTTTTCGCCATAATGTATAGAATTGATTTATTTGAAAATTCTTTGATGGGAGTACAAAGTAAACAAATATTTGAATTTGATAGTTATGAATTGGATAAAACTTTCGCTGACTTCGATAATTTCGTCCTTATTAAAATAAAAAGTATTCCTTCTAAGGTGATTTAGGAGGAATGCTTATAAGAGAGAATAATTGAGAAATGCAAAATGGCTTTTATTTTATATTTATTGTATCTTTGTAGCATCATTCTTTTCTTATACATTGAGGTTATAATTAATGGAGAGCATCTTAATAACAGGAGCAAGCGGATTTATAGGAAGTTTTATTGTCGAAGAGGCATTAAAACGAAAGTTTGGTGTGTGGGTGGGGATTCGTCCCACCAGCAGCAAAAAGTACTTGAAGAACCGGAAGATCCATTTTCTGGAACTGGACTTTGCTCATCCCAATGAATTGCGTGCCCAACTCTCCGGACATAAAGGAACCTATAATAAGTTTGACTATATCATCCATTGTGCGGGAGTCACGAAATGTCCGGATAAGAATACTTTTGATTATGTGAATTATCTCCAGACCAAATACTTTATTGATACCCTGAAAGCGTTGAATATGGTTCCGAAGCAATTCATCTATATCAGTACGCTGAGTGTATTCGGACCTGTACGCGAAAAAGATTATTCGCCGATAGAAGCCGGTGATGTCCCGATGCCAAATACTGCTTATGGTCTTAGCAAGCTTAAGGCTGAACTTTATATTCAGAGTATTCCCGGTTTCCCTTATGTTATTTATCGCCCTACAGGAGTTTACGGTCCTCGTGAACTGGATTATTTCCTGATGGCGAAGTCCATCCGGCAGCATGTTGACTTCTCTGTCGGCTTCCGGCGGCAGGACCTGACTTTTGTTTATGTAAAAGACATTGTGCAGGCCATCTTTTTAGGAATAGAAAAAAAAGTGACTAGAAGAGCCTATTTTCTGACTGACGGGAAGGTGTATAATAGTCGTGTATTTTCGGACTTAATACAAAAAGAACTGGGTAATCCGTTTGTTATTCATGTGAAATGTCCATTAATTGTGCTAAAAGTTATATCTTTGCTCGCTGAATTCATTGCAACACGTTCCGGCAAGAGCAGTACGCTGAATTCTGATAAATATAAAATAATGAAACAACGTAACTGGCAATGTGATATAACCCCTGCCATTAATGAGTTAGGGTATGCTCCCGAATATGACTTGGAGAAGGGAGTCCGTGAAACCATTGACTGGTATAAAAACGAAGGATGGCTTTAGACTTATTTAAGCGAGTGGAAACCCGGAAGGGGTTGTTTGCTGTGGAGAAGATAACATTGATTTATAATCTGTTGACCTCCATTTTGATTCTGTTCCTGTTTCAGCGAATGGATCATCCATGGCACATGTTGCTGGATAGGGCGATGATCGCTGCAATGACTTTTCTGCTGATGTATCTTTATCGGCTGGCTCCTTGCAAGTTTTCGGCGTTTGTACGTGTTGCTATTCAGATGAGCCTGCTTTCCTACTGGTATCCGGATACGTTTGAGTTTAACCGGTTCTTTCCGAATCTCGACCATGTGTTTGCCATAACCGAGCAGTTTATCTTCAATGGGCAACCTGCTATCTGGTTCTGTCATACATTCCCGCATCTTTTGGTCAGTGAAGCATTCAATATGGGATATTTCTTTTATTATCCGATGATGCTCATTGTGACGGTGTTTTATTTTATCTATAAGTTTGAATGGTTTGAGAAGATGTCGTTTGTACTGGTAACTTCTTTCTTTATCTATTATCTGATTTATATCTTTGTTCCGGTAGCAGGGCCGCAGTTCTACTTCCCAGCTATAGGTTTTGATAATGTATCTAAAGGAATTTTCCCGGCCATCGGCGATTATTTCAATAACAATCAGGAGTTACTTCCCGGTCCGGGCTATCAACATGGCTTCTTTTACAGTTTGGTAGAAGGTTCGCAGCAAGTGGGAGAGCGTCCTACGGCAGCTTTCCCCAGTTCGCATGTCGGTATTTCTACCATTCTTATGATTATGGCATGGCGTGGCAGTAAGAAGTTGTTTGCCTGTCTGATCCCTTTCTATATGCTGCTTTGCGGGGCTACAGTATATATTCAGGCGCACTACGTTATCGATGCGATCGTAGGTTTCTTCTCTGCATTCTTGTTGTATGTTGTGGCGACGTGGATGTTCAAGAAGTGGTTTGCGCAGCCGATGTTTAAGTAAAACTAATCTAAAAGAGAATTTACTTTTTCAGGAATTGTTTCGAATATCCGGAACAATTCTTCTTTCGTTTCTGCCCGCAACATGGCAATACGAGTCTCTTTAAAATTAGGAATCCCTTTGAACAACGGACTGGCAGCCAAGTGGCGGCGCACGTGCAAGATGCCCCTGCGTTCATCAAGCAGATTCACACTGTCAATCACTTCCTGGCGAAGTACCTCCATACACCATTCAAAGCTGAGTGGCGGCAATTCCTCCCCTGTTTCCAGATAATGCTTTACTCCCTTGAATATCCAGGGACGTCCGAAGCTGGCACGACCGATCATGACGGCATCTACTCCGTAGCGGTCAAAACACTCCTTGCAGCGTTGGGGCGTTGTCACATCTCCGTTGCCAATGATAGGAATGTGCATCCTTTGATTGTTCTTTACTTCTCCGATCAGTGTCCAGTCTGCTTCTCCGGTGTACATCTGCGCACGGGTTCTACCGTGAATGGTCAGTGCGGCAATGCCGCAATCCTGTAGTTGTTCTGCCAGATCTACAATGATTTTATTGTTGGCGTCCCATCCCAAACGGGTTTTTACTGTGACAGGTATTTTGACTGCGTCCACTACGGCACGGGTAATTTCCAGCATCTTCGGAATATTCTGCAGCATTCCTGCTCCTGCTCCTTTTCCTGCTACTCTCTTCACGGGGCAGCCGAAGTTTATGTCGAGAATATCGGGCTGCGCCTGCTCTACGATCTTCGCAGCTTCGACCATCGTTTCCGTATCTTTACCATAAATCTGAATAGCTACAGGGCGTTCTTCATCGCTGATACTCAGCTTCTGTGCAGTCTTGCTGACAGAGCGTATCAGTGCATCGCTCGATACAAATTCAGTATATACCATGTCAGCTCCGAACTTTTTGCACATCAGGCGGAAAGCTGGATCTGTTACGTCTTCCATTGGGGCGAGAAGGATGGGATGTTTTCCCAGGTCTATATGGTCTATTTTCATGTATATGATGAACTAAATGATTATTTCGCTGCAAAAATACGGAAAAAAGCCTACTTTTGCCTTTAATCACATACTTAACAATAATAGAATTATGAAAAAAGCTGTATTGGCAGTGTACTCGTATTGCTTATTTATGGTTCTTATTAGTTGCCTTATATTTTTGTTTAGGATGGCTGGGCACTCCGGGGTAAAGCCTTTCAATCGTTCCAGCTTGTAGCATTCTCGGAATAATTTTATTAACAAGATATTGCAATTTCTTTTGAGTATTTATAGCAATTTCTTCCATTGTTACGTAATCTTGCGCTATAGTAATTATCTGTGCTTGCAAATCTTCAAAACTTAATCTCTTTTTTGTTTGTCCTGAGCTCTCAACCTTTCCTTCTGAGCTCTCAACCTTTCTCTCTGAGCTCTCAACCTTTCCTTCTGAGCTCTCAACCTTTCTCTCTGAGCAGCTTTCTGAGATTCTAACTTTTCCTTCTGGCTCATTAACATGATATTTTGTTCCTCTTCCATTTCCTTTTGAAACTAAGAACCCCTCATTACAAAGCTTCTTCAGCATCTTTGTAATGTCCGAACGATGTTGGGGGACAATATATTGCAGTTGGCTGTTACTAATTTCGTTTTCGCTATAACAAGTCACTAAAGCTGTTAGCTCATCTTGTGACAAGCTCTCAACCTTTCCATCAAATAGTTCCTTTAGTTTAATTACCGCATCATCCGGTAATAAGCTGATCATAGGTAGGGTTAATTCTACTTTGTCAGGTCGATTGAATTCTTCAACATATGGTTTCTGCCAGTTAGCTTCTCTCCAGCCTTTTATTATCTTATTTACTCCACTTCCCGCTTTCTCTGAAAAGCCGATCAGCATAAACATTTTCTGTAGCGCCTTATTGCGACATACACTATCTCCTCCTTGATAATATTGTGCTTTGCTGACAAGCATTGTTCCGGGGTTTTTGAAACGATATTTATCGACCCATTGTTCAACGACAATATTTCCTTCTTCTGAGAAGTCGCAGTGAATAAGAGCATTGATAAATGCCTCACGTACTGCGATATGGGTAGGCGTTTCGTCAATGCGTATTCCATTTTTTATTTGAAAAGGTTTTGGCAATATGGCTGTCAGTTTGGGATATACTTTACGGTAGAACTGAAAAAGGTTGGCTTCCCAAGTGCCGTCCGGACAGATACGGTCTGACCATCTGAGAGAAATATCCGTTTCCAGATGCTCTCTATAATCCGGGAAATAGTTTGGCGCACATTCCGGATCTGTGATGCTTTCTGTTTTCCCGAACATGAGAATTCCAGCCAATGTGAATCCTTCTTCTTTGGTATGTCGGTCTCTGCGGTATGCTTCCAGTTTGGTTAAGAAGTCCAGATCATCTAAGCTAAGCCATGGGTGGGATGGCTTAAGGTTAGCAAAAAGTCGCCTGTATTGAATCAGTGTCTCTTTGTCAATATCGTCCATAGAATAATTGGACAGAATTCTTGAATCGCGTGGATGGCTTTCGTCTGAATCTGCAATCATGCGTCTGACTTCTGCATCCGTACATTTATAGTCACCTTCGTGATTACGCTTAAATGTATGTCCGCCAAAAGGATTTTTGGTTCTGTAGATAGGACGTTGTGTGCGACTTGCCCGGGGGACGTAAATCAGAAGAAGCCTTTTACCTTTATAAGATCCTTCATACAAATCTTTGTCCACAAGAAGGTTTTCATTTATACAATCCGGGTTGTTTGCTTGGTTCCAAAAGTCTTTTTTGTATTGGCCGATTTGCTCTTTGGTCAGTCCTTCAATGATAAACTGTTGCTTGTGTTCTTTGACACCTAGTACGATAATTCCCCCATCTGTATTGGCGAAAGAAGAATAAGTATCCCATAAACTATTAGGAAGACCATCTTTGGCTATCTTAAACTCTAAGTCTACAGTCTCCTCCTTCTGTATCAATGAGTCTATATAGTCAATAAAATCCCATTCTTCCAGGTCGTTTAGTATGATAGGTTTCTTATGGTCCATTTTTCTTTCTACTTGATTTTCTGCAAAAATACGTATTAATTCGTACCTTTGTACCCTCCTATCACATTTAAATGATAATCAGATAGTAAAATGAATATAAAAGATTTTGAAATAATGGCGCCTGTCGGTTCGCGTGAATCCCTTGCGGCAGCCATTCAGGCTGGAGCCGATTCTATCTATTTTGGTATAGAAAACCTTAACATGCGTGCCCGTTCTGCCAATACGTTTACCGTTGATGACTTGCGTGAGATAGCTCAGACGTGTGATGAACATGGAATGAAAAGCTATCTGACCGTTAATACCATTATCTATGATAAGGATATTCCTTTGATGCGTACCATTGTGGACGCGGCTAAAGCGGCAGGAATATCAGCGGTGATCGCTGCCGATGTAGCGGTAATGAACTATGCCCGTCAGATCGGTCAGGAAGTACACTTGTCTACTCAATTGAATATATCGAATGCGGAAGCCTTGAAGTTCTACGCCCAGTTTGCCGATGTCGTAGTGCTGGCCCGTGAGTTGAATCTGGAACAGGTGGCCGAGATTTATCGTCAGATTCGGGAAGAGAATATCTGCGGTCCGAGCGGAGAGCAGATTCGTATTGAAATGTTCTGTCACGGTGCCTTGTGCATGGCAGTCTCCGGTAAGTGCTATTTGTCTCTGCACGAAATGAATCACTCGGCCAATCGGGGTGCCTGTATGCAGGTATGCCGTCGTTCTTATACGGTTCGCGATAAGGAGACGGATGTGGAACTGGATATCGACAATGAATATATCATGTCACCGAAAGACTTGAAGACCATTCATTTTATGAATAAGATGATGGATGCGGGTGTGCGTGTATTCAAGATTGAGGGACGTGCCCGCGGTCCTGAGTATGTGCGTACGGTGGTGGAATGTTATAAAGAAGCGATAAAGGCCTATCTGGATGATACGTTTACAGACGAAAAGATTGCCGCTTGGGATGAACGTCTGAAGGCAGTCTTTAACCGTGGCTTTTGGGATGGCTACTATCTGGGACAACGCTTGGGCGAATGGACACGGAATTATGGTTCGGCCGCTACGGAACGTAAAATCTATGTGGGCAAAGGTATCAAATACTTCTCCAATATCGGTGTCTCTGAGTTCTTGGTAGAAGCTGCCGAAGTCAGTGTAGGTGACAAGCTGCTGATAACGGGACCTACCACCGGCGCAGTCTTTATGACACTGGACGAAGCGCGTGTCGATCTGAAGCCGGTAGAGACGGTAAAGAAAGGTCAGCGTTTCTCAATGAAATCAGAGAAGATACGTCCCAGCGACAAATTATATAAATTGGTATCTACCGAAGAATTGAAGAAATTCAAGGGACTTGATGTAGAACAGAAAAGAGGATAAACGATGAGCCAGTATATCTACGAATTGGAGATGAAGGTGCGTGATTACGAATGTGACCTTCAGGGGATTGTCAACAATGCCAATTATCAGCATTATCTGGAGCATACCCGCCACGAGTTTCTGACCTCGGTAGGTGTTAGTTTTGCGGCGTTGCATGAACAGGGAGTCGATCCGGTAGTGGCACGTATCAATATGGCTTTCAAGACTCCGTTGAAGAGTGGGGATGAGTTTGTCTCCAAACTGTATATGAAGAAAGAAGGCATCAAATACGTATTCTATCAGGATATCTTCCGCAAAAGCGATCAGAAAGTAGTAGTGAAATCCACTGTTGAGACGGTATGTGTGGTAAACGGACGTTTAAGTAACAGCGAATTGTTCGACAATGTCTTTGCTCCATACCTGAAATGACCGATAACGAACAAGAACAAATATATAGCATCGCTCTGACAATGGTGCCCGGTATCGGGCACATTGGAGCGAAACGTCTGGTAGAGGGCATGAAGAGTGTCACCGATGTGTTCCGCTTCCGGAAAGAACTGGCGCAGCGATTATCCGGAGTACATGAACGGGTGTCGGGTGCACTGGACTGTCCGTCAATTATTGCCCGTGCCGAACAGGAACTTGTATTCCTGCAAAAGAATCATATCCAGTGCCTGACTTTTCATGATGAGGCGTATCCTTCTCGCTTGCGGGAGTGTGAAGACGCTCCTGTTGTACTGTTCTATAAGGGAAATGCCGATTTGAACGCTCTCCATATCATTAATATGGTGGGTACCCGCCACGCTACTGATTACGGTACACAACTCTGTACTACTTTCCTCCGTGACTTAAAAACTTTGTGTCCTGACGTATTAGTTGTCAGCGGCCTTGCTTACGGCATTGATATCAATGCCCACCGGAGTGCATTGGACAATGACTTGCCTACGGTCGGCGTGTTAGCTCACGGACTGGACCGTATTTACCCTTCTCTTCATCGTAAGACAGCCGTTGAAATGCTTGATAAAGGCGGATTGCTGACAGAGTTTCCTGTCGGTACAACACCGGATAAACACAATTTTATCAGTCGCAACCGTATTGTGGCCGGTATGTGTGATGCTACGATTGTGGTAGAATCGGCTGCCAAAGGCGGCTCTTTGATCACAGCCGAGCTTGCGGAAAGCTATCACCGCGACTGTTTCGCCTTCCCTGGTCGTGTGACCGACGAATATTCAAAAGGATGTAACCAACTGATCCGTGACAGTAAAGCATCCCTTCTGTTGTCTGCCGAAGACTTGGTGGAGGCGATGGGATGGACGTTGGATTCACATCCGGCAAAGGTAGAGAATGTACAGCGCAGCCTGTTTCTGGAACTGACAGAAGAGGAGCAAAAGGTAGTCCATACGTTGGAAAAACAAGGAAACTTACAGATTAATACCTTAGTGGTAGAGACAGATATTCCCGTACATAAAATGAGTGCAATTCTCTTTGAACTGGAAATGAAGGGAGCCGTACGGGTATTGGCAGGAGGAGTTTATCAATTATTATAAATCTAATGACCAATCTAAAACAATTTGAAATGAAACGACATTTTTGGGCATTCATGGCAATAGTATGCCTGTTAGCCGTCCAGAACACACAAGGACAACAAATGGTTCCTGCACAGAAAATCTCCGCAACACCTGCCGCCGGCGCACAAATGACTCTTGCGCAAGCTGATGGGATTGCTTTTCGTGAACTTTCTTTTCCGGAGGCTTTAAAAAGAGCGGAGGTGGAAGACAAACTTCTTTTTGTCGATTGCTTCACGACTTGGTGCGGTCCTTGCAAGAGGTTATCCAAAGTGGTTTTTAAAGATTCCTTGGTTGCCGATTATTTTAACCGTCATTTTGTGAATCTGAAGATGGACATGGAGAAAGATGAAGGAGTGGAACTCAGAAAGAAATATGGGGTGCATGCCTATCCTACCCTTCTTTTTATTAATTCAAGTGGTGAAGTCGTATACCGACTGGTCGGTGCTGAGGATGCTCTTGAATTGCTGAAGAAAGTGAAGTTAGGCGTAGAGTCCGGTGGACTTTCGGGACTTAAGAAACGTTATGAAGCTGGTGACCGTGACTTGGCTTTTATCTCAGGATATATCAATGCGCTTTCTGCTGCCAACCGTGAGCAGGAGGCAGGACAGGTGGCAGCTGATTTCCTGCAGGGAAGAGAGCAGAAAATGCTGGAAGATGAAGATTACTTTTTGGTATTCTATTACTATGTGCATGATGTTAACTCTTCCGCATTTCAGTATGTGGTAAACCATCAGAAAGAAATTGCTGACAAATTTCCCCGTCAGGGTGCTTCTCTCGACCGCAGACTGCTCGAAGACTGGATAGCCGGTTCATATGCCTACCTGAAAGTGGACGAGTCCAATCACTGTACATTTGATGAGCAGGGACTGGATGCCTACGTGGCGAAGATGAAACAGATGAATGTGGCGGAAGCTGACATGATAGGCGAGAGTCTGCGCCTCAGCAGAGACGGTATAATGAAGCAATGGGATTCATTTGTGAAACGTGGCGATAAGATACTTGCTTCGCACACCATTTTGGGTGACGAAGGGCATTTATTGCAATGGGTGAACTGGCTCAATAAGGAATGTGCAGATATGTCATTGCGTGAGAAAGCTGCTCAGTGGTGTGATAAAGCCTGCGAAGAATTGATAAAGAAGAATGAGGAGATCAAAAAGAACTTGCCTCCCGGAGCTATTCCGGCCATCTCCATGGTAGACCATAAAGGGCAGTTACTACAAGTGGCAGAGAAGCTGAGAAAACTGATGCAACAAAGTTGAGACCCTGTAGGGATTCATAAATAAGAGGTTGAATTCTAAGTCCTCTCCAAACAATATCTATAAAATCTTACCCAAG